>CABQCM010000358.1 GCA_902462665.1 uncultured Oscillospiraceae bacterium
GGCAGCCTGCCGCAGCCGTACCCGCACACTGAATGTGATGTGCGAGGGAGAGGGGACGAATATTGTACTTGACGATTTAGTCTATGCAGAAATAGACGAACGGATGGTCAAGTTCCACATGGCGGATGTTTCCGCACCTGTGCGAAAAAGCCGTATGGCATTGCGGGAGCTGGAAAATCAGCTGGAGGATGACGGCTTTTTGCGCATCCACAACAGCTTTTTGGTCAATATGAACTATATTTCCTCCTTGCAAACGAACGGTGTTACGCTGACTATCGGCCAGACGCTTCCAATTAGTTTGCACGGATACAGGGGGATTAAGAAGAAATATATGGTATGGAGAGGGCGCGGCTGATGGGATATGTGTTGAGTATTTTTCTGAATGCTCTACAGACTTGGTTGTACACAAAACTGTGGGACAGCTTTTTCATCAGACGTTTTAGCGGAAGAAAATTCTGGTCATATTGGCTTCTATGGACTGCCATTACCACAGTCATCATAAATGTGCTGCCATACGATTACGACTATATCAATATTCTCCGCTTTTTGATTGAAATTGCACTCGATTATGCCATGAGTTTAACGTTATATCGCAGCAGATGGGATCGGCGATTGTTTGTTGTAATAACAGGGTATTCCTGCTTTTTTTCCATTGCAGCGCTGACCGAAAGGGCATTGCTGTTTTATTCGGGCATGACGCAAGCGGAGTATGTGTATAATAAACCGCTTTACACTGCTTTTCTCTTTTTGCGGTGGCTGTGCATTGTGGCGTTTGTTATGCTGATTCGGCGTTTCCATACGCCGCCGCCAGAAAGTGGAAAGCCGCGCGCATGGATACCGGCATTGACGCTGTTCCCGTTGTGTACGTTGTTTGTGCTCTACCAGGTGTACGACGCAGGAAGCGCCGCAGGTGAGAATAACGCGTGGATGTTTTGCCTGCTTGTGATGTGCGCGGTCGATATGGTTGCACTGTTTCTGCTGGATCAACTGGAATCCACTGCGCAGATGCGGGAAGCGCTGGCCGTTGCACACCAGCGTGCGGAAATTCAGGCAGCCAATGTTAAGGCGCTAGGTGATTCCTACACGGCCCAGCGGAAAATGACGCATGAGTTCCGCGGGTATCTCTTCACCCTGTCCGATTTGCTGGCAAAAGGCAATACAGCGGCGGCCCAAAGTTATCTCGACGAATTGAAAGTGCGCCAAACCGAGCGCATCCTACTGGTGAATACGCACAATCCCATCATAGATGCGATTTTCAATCAGAAGGGCTATGCGGCCAAAGAACAGGATATTGATCTGCATTTTGAGATCAATGACCTTTCTGAAATGTCGATTCCTTCGGTCGATTTGACAGTCGTGATGAGCAATTTACTGGACAACGCCATCGAAGCCTGCGAAAAATTGGAAAAGCAGGAGCGTCGCATGGCCGTGAAAGCAATCTATAATAAAAGTGACAACCCACCGACGCTGTTTTTCTCAGTCGAAAATGCTAGCAAGTCAGTCGAAATTTTTGGCGATCATATCCCCACCACCAAGCCAGAACCGGAACTGCACGGCTTTGGCCTTCCGAATGTAATGGATATCCTGCACAAATATGGCGTTTTTTATCTGATGGATTATAAAGACGGCTCTTTCCTATTCTGCCTTGAATGGCCGGATACAGCCAAGCAAAAAGCAGTTGTTACTGTACAAAATAAGTAAAACTTGTAGTTGCGCACGGAATTTTGCAGTTTTACCGTTTTTCTAGACTTTTCAGACAAATCGGTCTATCGTATTCAGCAAGGGGGGCACAGTATGGAACACCTTGCCGAAACGATGACCGATTTTTTGCTTCGGCGCAAGTACATCACCGAGGAACAGACCGAGTGGTGCCACTATATGCTGATCAAAAATATTATGAGCATTGCTTCGCTTGTGCTGTTGCTGCCCTTGGGGGCGTTGATCGTCGGCTGGGGCGGCACATTGTTTTACACGTTTGTGTTTCGCTTTCTGCGAGCACGCACCGGCGGTTACCACGCCAAAACGCCGCACGGTTGTCTGCTAGGTTCCGTCTGCTGCCAGTCCGTGATGCTGTTTTTATCGGCACATATGCCCGACCCGGTTGTTTCCGCGTTTATCGCGGGATTTTCCTGCCTGTCAATCGCACTGTTCGGCCCTGCCAATCACCCGGAACTGCACCTGAGCGAGAAAGAACTGAAAGCACTTCAGCCGCGCATTTACATTCGGCTGCTGATTGTGGTCGCCCTTACGGCAGTTCTTTTATTTTTCCGCCCCGATTGGGGTGCCTGTACAGCGTTCGGTGTTTTTGCGGCTGCGTTATTACTTGTAATCTCGTTGCAAGGCTATGGTGCACAATAGCTTTATATTACCAGACTTTAGGAGAAAAAACATGAACACAAAAGAATCTCTGCCCCATGCACTGGGCCGTAAAGCCCTTGACGCTATGATCCGCCGTGAATACGATGGTTGGCCGCCGAAAACGCAATGGT
>CABQCM010000359.1 GCA_902462665.1 uncultured Oscillospiraceae bacterium
CCCACCCCCTCCGCGTCGCCGGTCACTTCGAGTACGACCGATTCCACGCCGTCAGTCGCCGCCAGCCAGATTTGTTCCCCGACGCCCAGGAACCGGATCGACCGCAGTACCGCTACCGGCGAAGTCTGACACACCACTTTGCCGAGCACTTTCAACGCTTCCGCCAACGCACTCTTTCCGATCTTCATTTTTGACCTCCATGATGTTAAAACACAGCAGCCCCACCGGTCAACATCGACCGGCAGGGCTGCTTTTCACGGAAGTAATATATATCTGAAATTGGTTGATCTTCATTGACTTTTCTGCTGAAACGCGGTATAGTCTGAGGGGTGATACCTCAAGGAAGAAAAGGATTGCAGTCAATGTCCTCCGCACACGAAACGCTTCGGTATGACACACCGTTTCACGCGCAGGCGGGAGCCGGTGAGCTGGCTCATGCCGAAACGCTGCTGCCGGTGTTTGCGTCGTCGCACTTAGAGGTGTTTCCGTATCAGGTGGCGGCGGCGCGATTCGTATTAGGGGCGGGTTATCTCAAAGGGGCGGTGTTGTGCGACGAGGGTTCGCTCGGCAAGACTTATGAGGCGTTGCTGGTCATCGCTCAACTCTACTACGAAAAACGTGACCGGATTCTGATCGTGGTGCCGTTGCCGCTGTTGCGTCAGTGGCGCGAGGTGATGGAGGAGCGGTTTGCTGTGGAGTATCGCAGCTTGGACGAGTTGGACAGGATGGACGACTTGGACGGGGGGCGGCTGGTTACTTACGAGTGGGCGGCGGCACATGCGGCGGAGCTGGCCGCCGTGCCGTGGGATATGGTGGTGCTTGAGGAGGCGCACCGTTTGCGGAAAGCGAGCAAGGAGTCCGCCGCGCTTCAAAGTGGAGACGCCGATCGGCGAATACAACCCGGACTGGGCGATTCTGCTGGAACGCGAAGGAGTGCAAAAGCTCTACTTCGTGCTGGAAACCAAAGGCACGACCGACCTCTTCGACCTGCGTACCGGCGAACAATTGAAAATCCGTTGCGGTCAGCGCCACTTCGAAGCCGTGGGCGGCGTATCACTCCAAGTCGCCCGCTCCTGGCCAGAGTTCAAAAAGCAGCTTTGAATATATCGCCGCTGGATTTCTGCAAAATATGTTTGACTGTACTCTATTCTGTGCCATGATTTTAGCGGCACAAGGCGGTTAAGCAGGTAACATTACCAGGAGACCATGGAGAAGTATATCATGAGATTTGAGTTCACACCGGAAAATAAACGCTTGTACGACCGTGAAACAGGAAAAGAGTACATGTTTCACGGCGAATGTTATATCGGTTGGCATGAGGAATCACACTCCTTTTTGTATGAAAGTTTGGCTCTGGGACCGCTGGAAATAACGGAGAAAAGTATTGAGTTGGTTTATGCCAGTGATAAGAACCATGTCCTCATGACTCAGCTCTCTTCGCTTACCTCAACAACTGCGGAACTTGCCGACCAGTTACAAAGCTTTTTGGACATGACCAGGATTTGTCTTCAAATCCCATCCTTGGACAAGCCAGAGTTCCACGCAAATTGCTTGGAGCTTGTAACAAGGTACAACGCAGAGCTGGAAAGTTTCCTTGTAAAACCAGTTGTCGATCGTTTACCTCACCTGCTGCTGGTTGCATTTCAAATTGGCGAATTGTATCGCAAAGTGTATCTGAGCTATTGTAAGAAATGGAAGGATGCAGAAAAGGCTATAGACCAAACGAAAGAACTGACAGTTTGGTTTGAAAAGGTATTTGCACAAATCCCCAATGATTACAAAGGAGGCAAAGACGGGCCTTTTACAGCAGTATATTCCGAGTATAAGGCCTCATGCAGTGAATCAATCAGTCTATCCTCTTTTTATCGGTATTATTTGCCCTGGATGCGTCGGCATGTTCAGGATCGTTTGCGTGAAATTTACGGCTCTATCATGAACTTTCCCTACAGCTCCAATGAGGATGAATTCCATATATTCGAGATGTCACGGGAAAATTACTCTGATTGTTATGAGCAATTGAAAAAGCAACCCGGAAGATTTAAAGCGTATGCATTGATCCGCTGGATCGAAAATTATCGTAATATTATTTTTCAGGACTAGTGCTGCAAAGACTGAGATATTGATTCTCCGTATGATTTCGACTATAATTGTATCAATCTCTTCAACAGGAGTAATCGTAATGCAATTATAGAAAGGAGTCTTCACGCATGAAACCTGCCAAACTCTCTCTTGAAAAGCGCGAAATCATCAACGCGCTCCTTGTCGGATCAAACGTAACCGTGGATGAATTGTTCCACAGTTTCGAATTGCCCGCCGCACATCAGTGTGGCGGGCTGGATAGGCGTTATCTAAACATTTCCGAGGCTTGCCGCCTGTGTTCCGTTTCGCGCTTCACGATTCATCGCTGGACGAAGAAAAATTGGATCAGATTCTGTAAGTTAGTCGATTATGCAAAAGCTGGATGTGAGTAGGAAAAGCCTTTTAAG
>CABQCM010000360.1 GCA_902462665.1 uncultured Oscillospiraceae bacterium
TATACATAATACAGGAATCTGTGGTTGTACTTCTTATACATCCAGCAGCCGATCCCGAGCATCGCCAGCGCATAAAAGGCGCAGAGCAGGTGAAAGCCGGGCTCGGGGATATCGTTTTCGATGACAATTTTGCGGAAATAACGGATATAGACATAAATCGGATTGGCATAAAAGAGATACTGAATTTTGAGCGGATAGGCGCTGATATTGTAGAAGATTGCCGAAAGATACATCAGCAGCATGGTGAAAACGCCATAAAGGTATTCAACATCCCGAAAAAAGACATAGAGCGCCGACAGCACCATCCCCACACCGATGTTGAAAACGGTGATGCAGGCAATCGGGTAAAGCAGCAGAAGGAAGCTCCAGCGCAGCGGCAGCCCCGGTTCCACAATGACGAAGATCAGAAACACCGCCAGCGTCAGGCCGAAATTGATAAACGCCTGCACATTGCGGGAAAGGAGAAACATATACTTCGGCACATCCACCTTTGTGAAAATCCCGGCGTTTCCGATTAAGGAGTGCATCCCTCCATTGGTGGCGTCGCTGAAATAAGAAAAGAGCAGGTTGCCGCAAAACAGATAGATCACATAGTGCTCGGTGCTCCGCCCGAAAAACTGCGAAAAAACCAGCGCCATGACCGCCAGGGTCAACAAGGGCGACAGGATGCTCCAGAGCATCCCGAGAACAGTGCGCTTGTACTTCTTCTTAAAATCACGTTTGACCAGCTCTTCAAACAAAAAGCGGTACTTTTTCATTTTTTGAAACATGGCAGCGCCTCGCTTTACCGCTTTTTATCGATACATCGCATCGTAATATTTTTGATACGACCCGGAGGTAACATGCTCCATCCACTCCAAATGGCCCAGATACCATTCCATCGTCCGCGCCATCCCCGTTTCGAAGGAATACCGCGGCGACCACCCCAGCTCCGTTGTGATCTTGGTATTGTCGATGGCATACCTGCGGTCATGGCCCGGACGGTCCTTGACATGGGTAATCAGTGATTCGTCCTTTCCCATGCGGGAAAGGATCAGCCGGACAATTTCGATATTTGCCTTCTCATTGCTGCCGCCGATGTTGTAAACCTCGCCGAGTTTCCCCGCCTGCAAAACCGTATCGATGGCGCTGCAATGGTCCTCCACATACAGCCAGTCCCGAACCTGCATTCCGTCTCCGTAAACCGGCAGCGGATGGTTCTGCATACAGTTGTGAATCATCAGCGGAATCAGCTTTTCCGGGAACTGATACGGACCGTAATTGTTGGAGCAACGGGTAATATTGACGGGCAGTCCAAAGGTTTCGTGGTAGGCGCGGACGATCAAATCGGCGGAAGCCTTGGATGCGGAATACGGGCTGTTCGGAGAAAGCGGGGTCGTTTCGGTAAACATGCCGGTTTGTCCCAATGCGCCGTACACCTCGTCGGTGGAAACCTGAAGAAATTTTACCCCCTCCCGGTATTGACGGCAGTACTTGTTGTCAGGCTCCCTGTTCCAGCACCGCTTCGCCGCATCCAGCAGAGCCTGGGTGCCGATGATGTTGGTGGTAAGAAAAAGCTCCGGTTTGGTGATGCTGCGGTCCACATGGCTTTCCGCGGCAAAATTGACCACCGTATCAAACTGATATTGCGAAAAAAGCCTGTCCAGCAAAGCGCGGTCACGAATGTCGCCCCGCACAAAGATATGGCGGGGGTCCTTCTCCGCCGGCGCCAGATTTTCAGGATTTCCCGCATAGGTGAGGGCGTCAAGGTTAACAAGGCTGAGATCCTCATGCTTTTTCAGCATATAGTGAACAAAATTAGAACCGATAAATCCGGCTCCGCCCGTTACAAGAATTGTTTTCACAGAATATCTTCCTCCGCGGTTCTCATCAGATATTTCCCGTACTCGGTTTTCAGCATCGGCTTTGCCAATGCAAGCAGCTGTTCCCGGGTGATATAGCCGCGCCGGTAGGCGATCTCTTCAATACAGGAGATGTACAGGCCCTGACGCCGCTGGATAATGGAAACGAAGTCCGCCGCCTCCAGAAGTCCCTCGTGCGTCCCGGTATCAAGCCACGCCATCCCGCGGCCAAAGAGCTCCACCCGCAGCTGTCCGCGGCGGAGGTATTCGTTATTGACCGCCGTAATCTCCTTCTCACCGCGGGCGGAGGGCTGAACGTTTTTTGCAATCTCCACCACATCGTTGTCATAAAAATACAGACCGGGGATCGCGTAATTCGATTTTGGCTTTGCCGGCTTCTCCTCCAGCGAAAGGACGTTCCCCTCCGCGTCAAATTCGACGATTCCGAAATCTCCCGGATTCTGCACCGGATAGCCGAAAATGGTCGCGCCCTTCTTATGGGATATTGCCCTTTGCAGGATTTCGGTGAAGCCGCGGGCATAGAAGATATTGTCCCCCAGCACCAGGGCGACCGAATTGTTACCGATAAAATTTTCTCCGATCACAAACGCTTCCGCGATGCCGTTTGGCTTGTCCTGCACC
>CABQCM010000361.1 GCA_902462665.1 uncultured Oscillospiraceae bacterium
CGGAGAAAAGCAGGTGGCTGTGCGCGTATCTGAAGAATACGCCGCGGGCGTTTGTGCTGACCGGCCACGGCGAGAGCGTTCAGCGCGGCCTTACGGCGCAGACCATCGAAATCTCTCACGGCACGGTGCTCATGTATTCGTCCGACGTAGACGCGGCCCGGCTCCAGAAATCGGTTCTGGAACAGCGGATTGAGCGGAAAAATCGCGACGTCGCCAAGGAGATCGAACAGAGAAAGCAGGAGATTGAGCGCAGACGGCGCTGGATGAAAACCGCCGAGGTCAAAAAGCCCCACGCGATTGTGGTTCGGCGCATGGAACGGGAAATCAGTCAGCTGGAAGCCATGCGGCAGGCGTCGCTCTACGACGAGGACTTGGCGTATGGCTTTCATTTTCAATTTGACGAGGAACGCTGGAACACAAACGAAGCGATTTTGGAGGCCAAACGCGTCCGTGTGGGGTTTGACGGACGGACGGTTCTTTCGGATGTGAGCTTTCAGATTCGCATGTGCGACCATGTGTTTCTGCGCGGCGCGAACGGCAGCGGCAAGACCACGCTGCTCAATACCATTGCCGGAAAATTTCAGCCGGAATCCGGGGCGCTGTGGATGAAGCCCGGACTGCGCGTGGGATACTTCGAGCAGATGTTTTCCGAACAATACGACGCGCTGACGGTCTATGAATACTGCGTAGAGCATAGGAAAATGGGACTTGGCGAGTACGACCGCTGGAAAAAGCGCCTGTTTCGGGAGGAAATGGAGCTGGACGCGAAAAAGCTGTATATGCTCTCCGGCGGCGAGCGCGCGGAGGTCGAGCTGATGCGGCTGCTGAGCGAGCCGGTGGATCTGCTGATGCTGGATGAGCCGGGCGTGGCGCTGGAGAAGGAAGCGTGCATACAGCTGATTCGCGCGGTCAACGCCTTTCCGGGCGCGGTGATCCTGACCTCGCACGACGAGGAGATCATCGAAGGATACCGTGCGCACCGGTCGATCTGCGTGTAGATGCCATGGCATGATCAGTTCGCGGCATGGCATGAAATATGTTATAGCATTTGTGAGCCTGTCGGAAGGCTGTTGAGGAGCAGACGAAATCCAGAGCGGGGCGTCGGCTCCTCATTTTTGTATAAACCATAATCACCCGTCAAACAGGTGGTTTGCACTAGGGCTAAAAGCCCAATGATACCGGCCAGCGTCTCAAGGCGCTGGCTTTCACTATGTTCAAGCCTATTGCCTTTGTCGCTTTTGCCGCCCCTTAAAGGGCGTGCGTACTACTTGCTACCCTTAAAAGGGTCTTCATATTCGCAGACACTCAGCTTATCCAACGCTATATCGTGTTTCTCCTGATCTTCGATATATTTCTTAATCGTCGCCTCATTGAGTCCCACTGTCGATACATAGTACCCTTCCGCCCAGAAGTGTCTATTCCAGAACTTATACTTCAAATTTGCATGCTTATCAAACATCATCAGGGCGCTTTTTCCCTTCAAGTATCCCATAAAGCTTGACACGCTCATCTTTGGTGGTATACTTAGTAACAGATGCACATGATCCGGCATCATGTTTCCTTCGATTATTTCCACTCCCTTGTACTTACACAGCGTTCTGATTATCTCCCTTAGATCTGCACGATACTGGTTATAGATTATTTTCCTCCGATACTTCGGACTAAACACGATGTGATATTTACACACCCACTTGGTATGCGCCAGACTATTCGTTTGGTTTGCCATACATTTCACCTTTCTTTGTGCAATAGGCCTGAACAACTTTATTGTACATCGAAAGGGGCCTTTTTGTATAACTCTTTGCCTTCCACCCGTATAGCGGGTGGTTTTCTGTTTCGCTTCGCTCAACTGCCTGAAGGCATTAATGAAAACCCCACGCCAGGCGTGGGGTTCAGAGGAGCTTAAAGCGGTAAGCAGGGAAGAAAAACTCCTTTTGTGTATAATAGAGGAGCGGTCAGCCAACTGCGCCAGGAACACAAAAGGAGGTCATCGGGATGGCGAATGACGTAACTAGTTTAGCACACACGAAATGGAATCGTAAGTACCATATAGTGTTTGCTCCGAAGTACAGGAGAAAGGTGTTCTTTGGAGAAAAGAGAGAAGCAATCGGGAAAATCCTGAGGCAGTTGTGCGAATGGAAAGGAGTAGAAATCCACGAGGCTGAAATCTGTCCAGACTATGTGCATATGCTGGTGAGTATACCGCCGAAGGTATCAGTGTCGTACTTTATAGGGTACCTGAAGGGGCAAAGCAGTATCATGCTGTACGAGCAATTTGGGGAGTTGAAGTACAAGTATAGGAATCGAGAGTTCTGGTGCCGAGGATATTATGTAGATACGGTGGGGAAGAACAAACAAAAGATTGCAGAATATATCAAACATCAGTTGGGTGAAGACAAGATGGGTGAACAGATGACGATGTTTGGAAAAGATGACGGCCCTTTTAAGGGCGGCCAGTAACAGAATGGCCCGTCTT
>CABQCM010000362.1 GCA_902462665.1 uncultured Oscillospiraceae bacterium
CGGGTCGGAGAAATAATGAGGGATTTAATGGTGCCGCTCGACACCTCCTGCGAGATGCTGCCGCCGGCGAGAATCATCATGAGAATGGCGATGAGCGCGATACCAAAGGAAAAGAGCACCGAGACCCCCGAGGACGCCATCATACCGTCAGCGGTTGTGAAATCAAATGTCATGTCGTTTTCTAGACGATACATCTGCACGGCAATGTCATTCTCCAGGCGGGTACGCTCCTCCGCCGAAAGAGGCGCGTTGATTGCCGTTTGGTCCACATAGTTGATGTTATCAATGAGAGAACGCCGGCGAGTCTCGATTTGGCTCAGGCTGCTTTCCATAGAATACGGGCATTTGCCCTCGGGATCCAGCTTGAGCCGCAACTGATTCAGAGAGACCTGCATGGCCTTTTCTTCCTCACCCAGGCTGTCGTCGTCCAGTATCAGGCGGTTCTTCAGTTCCAGATAGTTGCCGTAATCCGGCCCGTCGAGCGCCTTTTGGGCCAGGGCAAAATACTCCTCCGCCTTTTTGAGGGCCTTGGCCGACTCAACGTCCCCGGCTGGCGCTGCCTTGAGCCGATCAATCTCAAACTGATACTCAATATAGGCATGCAGGGCGGGAGATTCGAAGGAAATGCTACCCTGATGATGAAAATCGAGCTGAATGTTGCGACGCAGAGCCTCTTCGTACAACGCCACATCCTGTTCTGCCGCCTGTATCTGCTGCTGCAGCTCCATGATGGCAAGCTCGTCACCCGCCGCAGCCAACTGAACACGAAGGCTGTCGAGATTGCTGCGGTGCTGCGCAAGACATTGCTCCAGATTTTCCCGAATCCATTGATCGGTGCTGTCCTGGTAGGTAGTCTCATATTGCTCTTCCATGCTGACCGACAGCCGCATGAGGCCGCCGATGCCAAACACGCCGACCACCATGAGCCCGAGGATGACCCATACGCTGACCTTGCGGAAAATTTTAATCATCTCGTTGTGATAAAGTGCTGCGATTCTACGCAATGGAATCGCCCCCCTTCGTGACGTTGAGAATGTTAAGGAATGCATCCTCGAGGGAAGCCTCGCTGCGCGCGATGCCGTAAATGGACACGCCGCCCTGTATCAGAACTGCCGCGACCGCCGGCACCTGCTCGCGGGTGATGGCAACCTCGATAAACTCCGCTGTGGCCTGACGCACACATCCGGCAAAGTCCGGCTCCAAAAGCTGTACAGCTTTTTCGCCGTCCGGGGTTTCAATGCGGTAAATCACCCCGCCGGAGGCCTGTGTTTTCAGCTCCTCCATCGGTTTGACGCCCAGCAGTGTGCCGCGATCGATAATGGCGACCCGATCGCACATCAGCTCCATTTCGCTGAGCATATGGGAGGAAACGATGACCGCCACCCCCTCCTGATGCGCCAGATGCTTGAAGATATCCCGCAGCTCGCGAATACCGCTGGGATCCAGCCCATTGGTAGGCTCGTCGAGGATGAGCACCTTGGGACGGTGAACCAGCGCCTGAGCCAGCCCTACCCTTTGCTTCATACCCAGAGAATATTTTTTGACCTTGTCGTCGATGCGCGCGCTCATGCCGACAAGATTGGTCACCTCGTCGATACGCGACCGGTCCAGCTTGCCGTGCAGCCGGGCATACATTTCCAGATTCACCCGGCCGGACAGATTCTTGTACATCTCGGGATTCTCCACGATGCCGCCCAGACGGGACATGGCCTTTTCATAATCCTTGCGGATGTCAATGCCGTCAATGATAACGTCCCCGCTGTCAATGCTGAGAAACCCCATGACCATTTTAATGGTCGTGGTCTTGCCCGCGCCGTTGGGGCCGAGAAAACCGAACACCTCGCCGGGATAAACGTCAAAGGACAAGTCCGAGATGATGCGGCGTTTGCCAAAGCTTTTGTTAATATTTCGCAGCGATAAAACCGGTTCCATGACTGTCTCCCCCTTCTAATAGCCGTAGCTGACATGTATGCTGTCCGCATCGGGCAGATACAGCGCGGCATAGGTCAGCTTCCACTCGCCGTCCACCCGTTGGAAGGAAAGACGGTCGGTGACCTCTCCCGTCAGGGTCTGGCGGGAGGACACCCCGGTTTTCGACGAATAGGAATAAGAACTCACCGGACCGTCGTAAGTCGTCGCGCTCGTGAGAGTGACGCTGGCGGTGTTGCCGTCGAATGCAATCTCATACTTCACGATTTCTTTTTTATACTCATAAACCACGCCTTCCCCCTTGGACTGGGCGGTCAGGTTTTCCTCCAGCTCCTTGAGCTTGTAGCGGTAAGTCTGCTCGTTGTCCACAAAAAAGCCCTTGAGCTCATCGCGCATGGCGGTCATATAACGCTCAAGCTCCTGCTCGGGTATCTGCGGCTTTTCCACGCGGTAGGCTTCCGGCAGCATATAATACTGCAGCTCAGCCGCGACGTATTTTTCGCAGATCTGCTGAATTTCCTTTCGCGCCGAGCCGTGCATCGCTT
>CABQCM010000363.1 GCA_902462665.1 uncultured Oscillospiraceae bacterium
GGACTCATAATAGGCGATCTGCACCTTGTAGCAGCCCGCGACGCCCTTGGTGGCGTCGATCAGCGCACGGTTGAACGCGACGACGTTCTCCCCTGCCGTCTTGGCGGTGTCGGTGGTGGGCAGGTAGCTGATCTCGGTGTCCAGGCCCACGCAGACCGGGCCGTTTGCTGCGACGCTCTCGTAGAGCTTGTCCATGTTGGTAAGCATGCTGATTCCTCCGTTTGATGTATGTAAATTGCGGCTCTATTATATAATGTTGGGAATCGTAGGGGCGGATTCCCTATCCGCCCGCGGGACTGTGCCAGCGTCAGCCTTGCACGGGCGCATATAGAATGCGCCCCTACGGGTGTTTTGTGCGTGAAGGGGTGTTATTCTTCAATCTGGAACGTAACCTTCCCGCCTTTGATCGTGGTTACCACTTTTCCGTACAGCAGTGCGCCGTCGTAGGGGCAGTTCTTGCTCTTGCTGTGCAGCTCGTCGGCGTGGACCTCGTACATGTGGTCAAGGTCCACCAGCACGATGTCGGCGTCGTAGCCCGGCTCCAGCATGCCCTTGCGGTCGGCCAGGCCCAGCACGGCGGCGGGACCGGCGCTCATCAGGAAGCTGAGCATTTCCAGCGGCAGACGCTGCTCACGGCAGAGCTTGGTGTAGCAGACGCCGAAGGCCGTTTCCAGACCCACCATACCGGCAGCGCCCTTCTCCTTCTCCTCGGCGGTGTGGGGGGCGTGGTCGGTGCCGATGCAGGTCACGGTGCCGTCCTTGATGGCGTCGATTAGCGCGGTCACGTCGTCCGCCTTGCGGATGGGCGGGTTGACGCGGTAGGTCAGGCGGCTGTCGTCAAACCACAGGTGGTGCGGCGTGACCTCGCAGCTGACCCGCGCACCGCGCATCCGGCTCATGCGGACGGCATCGACGGATTCCCTGGTGGAGACGTGGCACATGTGCAGCCGGGTGCCGTAGTACTCGGCCAGATGGCAGTTGCGCACGGTCTCGATGTTCTCGGCCAGGCGGTAGTCCCAGGGGCTGATCTCGCGATCCTCGGCGTGGGACATGATGGTCAGGCCGCGCTCGGTGGCAATCGCGAACGCACGGGCCATGACGGCGTTGTTCATGACGCCGTTGCCGTCCTCGGTGATGAACTTGATGTCCTCGGGCAGGGTCAGCAGATGATCCAGCGTTTTGCCGTCGAAATCCTTCGTGATGGAGACGGTCTGGTTTGCGTCGCACAGGCCGACGCGGGCGGCCTCGGCCTCGACGGCGTGGGCGATCTCGGCACTGGAGCAGACCGGCTTCGTGTTGGGCATCAGGTTGACGAAGGTGTACCCGCCCGCGGCAGCCGCGGCGGAGCCGGTGGAGATGTCCTCCTTGTACTCAAAGCCGGGGGTGCGCCAGTGGCAGTGGGTGTCGATGAAGGCGGGCAGGACCGTGCGGCCCTTCGCGTCGAGCACCTCCTCCCCTTCCGGGACAAGCAGCCCCAGACCGACAGCGGCAATTTTTCCGTCGCGCAGCCAGACCTCAATGGCCTTGCCCGCGCTGTCCTTTGCGTTGCGGATCAGCATGGTGGGAACCTCCTTAAAAATAGGAAACTTTGTCATAGCTGAGAGTGTAGGGGCGAACATTGTTCGCCCGTCAACTTTGCGTGGTTGAGCTTCTGCGGGAAAGCCGCGCATGAGGCAAACGGCCTGCGGGCGAGCAATGCTCGCCCCTACAAAGCCCCATGCAAAAACATCCCGCAGGGATATTTTTGCAAAAAAAAACTTTTCCCAAAAAGGGAAAAGTCAAAAAATCACACACAAAGCAGCGACGGGAAAGAACACTGCGCCGTGATTTTTAAAGACAGAAATAAAACGCATCATCCCGGCACACTCCTTCCTATGGCTTTACCTAAGTTTAACTTATTGTACCATGCAGGGACGGCGGTGTCAATGCAAACGGGCTTTTTGCAAAAGTAAGGATTTTATAGATTTTTGCGCTGACTTTTGGAGGATTTGACAAAATCCGCAAAAATCCGCGCGCGGCGCGTACAGCATTGCACTTTGTCCGGCTTTGTGGTATATTTATAATAAGTATGGTAAATAGGAAGAGGAACGAACTATGGGCCTTTGGGAAGATGCAAAAAATATCCGCGATAAGGACCCCGCCGCGCGCAATGTGGCGGAGGTCATCATCCTGTACCCCGGCTTTCATGTGTTGGTCACGCACAAGATCGCACATTTTCTGTACAACCACCGGTGTTTCTTCCTGGCCCGTTTTGTCAGCCAGCTGGCGCGTCACCTGACCGGCATCGAGATCCATCCCGGCGCCAAGATCGGGCGCAAGCTCTTTATCGACCACGGTATGGGCATCGTCTTTGGTGAGACGACGGAGATCGGTGACAACTGCACGATCTACCACGGCGTTACCCTGGGCGGCACCGGCAAGGACACCGGCAAGCGCCATCCGACGCT
>CABQCM010000364.1 GCA_902462665.1 uncultured Oscillospiraceae bacterium
CCGCGTCGGGAAATTCCTTTTTGAGGGCCTCCACACAGCCCAGCGCGCGTTCTTTTTTTGTCATACCAATCACCATGCCTTTGCCCTGCAAAGGATTTCCTTTCTTTTATCATTTGTAGCGGTTGTCAGTCGGCGGGTTGGGTCTCAATTGATTCCATCATTTTCAAGGATGTTTTCGCCATTTCGCTGTCTGGAAACAGCTCCAGTGTTTTTAAGTAATATTCTTTGGAGCTTTGACCATCGCCAATTTGAGAATAGCAGAAGGCAATGTTCAGCAACGCCATCTCGCGATATGAGCTTTTGCTGGAAGAAAACAGAGTAATAAAGCGATACTTGTCAATCCAGGTATGTTCCGCAAAAAACAAATCGCTTTTTTACAATTTCTCGATGGCCTGAGCGTATTTCCCCGCTTTATACAACGCAATGCCTTTTCGATGGTTACGCGGAATGCAGCTCCTCAATGTCAGGGAAAGAAGCAGATAGGTAATCATGGCAAGCTCTACCGCCAACAGTGTGGAGTCAAAACAGATACGATAAACAATGCATAAGATGCCCATAAGCAGCAGTTGGGGAACGAGAGAGAGCCACGCTATCTGCCGGACAATCGGTCTACCAGATGACATATTCTATCATTCCTTTCGCATTACAATAAGGGGTCGCAGATTTTTATCACTTTTCCCTTTGGTGTTGTCAATGCTCCGATCTTCCTATCCCTCGTCAAAATACGCAGCCGGGCAACGATTCATCCTTGATGATCGCCCGATAAATTGGATTTTATTCTTCCCTTTTGCTCACAAGAGAACAACTAATTGCTACAAATAAACCGATTAAAATCCACGGAAATGCTGCTCCTATAAAATCAAGAACCATTCTTCACTCCTCCAAATTGGGGGTTCCGGTGTCAATGCGGTGAATGAAATCGCCGGCGCCCTGCCTTGAAAACACTTACAGTACCCAGGGAACTTTTCCTTATGCAGGCAGGGGAAAATCCAGCGCAAGCCGGCGCACACCGCCGCGGCCTAGCTCATTCAGCGTCTGACGGTAGAATGGGTCGCCGCAGATTTCACACAGCGGGGCCAGCACAAAGGCGCGCTCCAGCATCCGGGGATGGGGAAAGGTAAGCTCGGCGCTTTGCTCGTTGGGCGCATCGCCGCACAATAAATCCAAATCCAGTGTGCGCGGGCCGTCCTTTCGCGTCCTGTGCCGCCCCATTGCCGCCTCAATTCCAAGGCAGCAGCCGAGCAGGGCGTGAGGGGACAGCGTGCTGTCCAGCCGTGCAGCCGCGTTATAAAAGCAGGGCTGATCGGCATAGCCGACCGGATCGGTCTCATAAATACCCGACAGAGCCTCCACACGGGTGCCGGGAAGCAAGGACAGCGCCTCGACCGCCCGGCGCAGATTGTCCGCCCGGTCGCCAAGATTGCTGCCCAGCGCGATGTAGTACGTCACGACTCGCGCCCCCTTTGGATGCAGACCCCTACCGTGTCAAAATCGGCCTTCATGGGGGCCTCGGGCTTGCAGAGGGTCACTTTGACACACTGCACGGCGGAATACTCCTCCAGCACAGCGTCGGCCACGACTTGAGCCGCCCGCTCGATGAGATCGTATTTTTGGGCGGTCATTACCCGTTCCACCGTCTTGCGCACCTGGGCGTAGCTGACCGTGTCCTCCACCCGGTCAGTCTGGCAGGGAAGGCGTAGATCGAGCGTCAAATCCAAATCCAACACAAAGGTCTGCCCATCCCGCTTTTCCTCGGGATTCACCCCGTGATAAGCAAAGATGCGCAGCCCTCGAATCAGTATTGTATCCATGGTATCATCCCTTTCGGTACCCATCCCACACCCGCGCCATCTGCACGCTCAGGGACACGTTGTGGGCGCGCACGATGCAGGCGCCATGCTCCAGGCAGAGCAAGTGCACCGCCATACTGCCGGGATCGCGTTCATCGGGGACGGCAGCCCCGGTCAGCGCCCCAATAAACCGCTTGCGGGAAACCCCGGCCAAGAGGGGGTATCCCAAAGCGGCAATGCAGTCCAAGCCGCGCAGAAGCTTGATGTTCTCAACAGCGTCCTTTTCAAATCCAAAACCGGGATCGAGGCAGATCTGCTCGCGAGGAACCCCCAGCGCTTCGGCCTGTGCGGCCAGCGAGGCCAGTCGGCTTGCGACCTCCGTCGCAATATCCGGTCCGTAATCCCCCTGCGTTTCGGTCAAGATCCAGCCCGCTCCCGTTTTCATCGCCAGCGAGGCCATCGCAGGATTGACCCGTCCGCTGACGTCGTTGATGATATCGGCCCCCAAAGCAAGGGCCCGCTCGGCCACCTCGGGATAAAAGGTGTCAACCGACAGCGCGACGCGCAGGCGGCCGCGCAGTGCGCGCACCACCGGCTCAATACGCCGAAGCTCCTCGCTCGCGGTGAGTGTGGCGCTGCCCGGTCGGGT
>CABQCM010000365.1 GCA_902462665.1 uncultured Oscillospiraceae bacterium
TGCCCTCCAGATCGTCGGTCGCCGTGTTGGCCGGGACGGCGGGCGAAACGGTATAGCCAGTCGCATCCACCCACTCGCCGTTTTGCCGAATCTGCAACGTTAGCCCTTCGCTGACAAACCATCCGCCATCCGGGAAATGCATGCCGGTCTGATAGACAAAGCTGGTCAGTTCCAAAGTATAGTCAAACTTCATGCCAAAATAACAGTTTCCCTCATGGGGCGTGCTGCCCCAGGTGTCGTACTGCTGATCCCCCATGCCGGAACGCTCTGGGAAAACCCCGTCGCAGATGACATGAATGTCTTTATTGCCCTGCCCTTTGGGGTCGGTGCAGCAGACGATGGGCGTGCCGTAGGATGTGACGTTGACCTGCTCTCCATCTTGCGCCAATACCGGCACGGACGCAGGCAGCAGCATAGTCAGACAAAGCGCCAATGTGGTGCCAAGGCCGATGAGCCGCCGAATTTTTGTTTTCACGATGTTCGACCTCCTCATTTATTTTACGGGCATCACCGAAATACCGCTCTTCTGCGTCGACCAGGCAAATTTCCCGTCCTGGCAGGAGAGGTATTTGCGATTTCCAAGATTGCAGACCGCCCTTTGATCCAGACGAATATCATCCAAGCTCCACATTTGCATTTTGGCGATATTCCCCTCTCCCTTTGCGCGCAGGACGAGGGCGTCTTTGTCAGCCGTGAGATACTCTGCGGTATCCTTCCGGCGCAGGAAGCAGTATCCCTCGCGGTCGGACGGTTCCAAAATCCATTCGTCCTTTGTATTGCCAAAAACGACGCCGTTGGCCGATGGAGCAAGATAAAGAGCAGGGGCCTGATAAAGCTCGGTGTTGACAGACGCGATGGTCACGGCATCCGTATCCTTCCAAGTCCAATAATCGACGGTGGGCAGCCAGGCCGAGTAGAGGGATTTCGCATTGTTGGTGTGTCCCACCGAGGAAAAATCTGTCACAAGGAAAAAACCGGTTCTAGTGGGAATTTCCAGGCAGACAACGCTTTCATAAGCGGTGTTTTCGACCAGCTTGGCATCCACACGTCCATCCTCGTCACACAGGATGTCCACTGCCTCGATGATGCTGTTTTGCTGCAGCCTCTGATCGCGCGCCAGCGTCAATGGGCCGCGCTTGAGCGCAACATAGCTGCGACCTTTTTCGTTGGTGCATTCCTGTGATGCGCGGATCAAATAGGTGGACATATCCAGGCTCAGGCGGATCGCATCGCCGTCGTTCCATTTGCGTTCGATGACCGAATAGCTTCCGCCCATGGCGGGGATCGTTTCGCCGTTCACGGTCAGGGCGCTCTCGCGGCTAAAGGAAGGAATGCGAACCTTGACCGGGAAAGCAACGCTGCGATCCATGCGCAGAGTAACGGCAATTTCACCGGCCGCGGGATAATCGGTCTCTACTTCAAACGTAACGTCGGTGCCGTCGAGCGTAAAGACATCCTGTCCGCGGGCAAAAAGATTGATCGCTACGCCACCCTCGGGGGTGGCCATCATCGCGATTTTCGGGAACATGGAAACCCCTGAGGGGCCGCTTGCTCCGCAGCAGTTATAGACAAAGCCCGGCGTGGGGAAGCCGCCGCCCGACATACCGTAGGTTCTCGTAGCAAACACCAGACGCGTGTAGCTGTCAAACAGCTCCCAGCCGTCCGCGCTCAGGTTGGCGCAGCCAGCCAGAACGTTATACATGGTCTGCTCTATGGTGTCGACAATCGAGCTGTCGCCGGTAATCAGCAGCATTTGATAGCAGAATTTAATCCAGGTGACGGTAACGCAGTCCTCCTGCATGATGTTGGTATAATCGGGATCGCTCTGCTCTCTGGCGCTGTACCCCAGGTTTTCCCCATCGGTGCCGACCCCGCCCACGACCGTCATTTCATAATCCCGCATATTGCGGTAGAAATTCATCAAGGCTTCCAAGCAGAAAGCGTCCCGGGTAATGCGGTAGTATTCGGCCACACCTTCAAAGGTTGAAGTCAGCTCGTATGCTTTCCACGCGCTGTATTCGCGGGGGAGCACGTCGTTGTATGCCTCAAACAGAACATTGCCGGCGTCCGACAGCCCGGTACTGAGGATGTATTCGGCAAAATCCAGATACCGCTGCTCGCCGGTGATGCGGTTCATTTTGACGATGGGCTGCAGCACGGACATACAGTTCATGCAGCCGGCAAGGGTAGAGGTTTCGGTAATAGGTTTTTGATTCTCCCCAGGCCCGACGTTTTCCACGATGTTGTCGGCATTGACGATAAGAGCCGCCAGCAGTTCAGATTTCAGCGCCTCGTCCTTACAGATGGAGTAATACTCTTCCAACCCCAGCAAGGTGTATTTGCGCACCTGCAGATCCCAGCCCGAAAACCACTTTTCTTTGCTGTAGGACACCATCAGCCCATATTCGTCGCGGTTGGCCAAAGCGTGCTTTACCG
>CABQCM010000366.1 GCA_902462665.1 uncultured Oscillospiraceae bacterium
CAATAAGAAGAAGGAAAATCATGCCCGAACGCAGATAGAAGGTGCGGGCAGCGGAAATCACGCCATTGACTGCCTGCGTGTCGTTGTCGGCCAGCGGACGATATAGAGCCACCATGCCAGCCGCGCCGATACCGGCCTCGACCAATCCCATATAAGTAATAAACTGGCTGATGGAGGTTACCAATCCATTGACTGCTGAGCCATAAAGGGCCGTAAACATTTGCGGTATGATAATGCCGGGAATTACCGTCACAACTTGAAGCAAAATACTGGTAATGGTATTTTTCAACGCCTGTTTGGTTCTCATTCGACCATCCATTCTCTTCTGTGATAAATTCAAACAATTGCTTTGGGGTATTATACCCCTTTTGGAAGACAATTTCAACCGCTGCGTTGTATTGCCAGTCAATCTTCCTTGCCGCACGGTACAAAAATGGACCGTACAGGCGTATGAACCGCTTTGGCGCGCGCCATACTAACCGTATGCTGTGTATACGAAAGGGAGATCAAAATGGATTGGTTGATGGACATTGGCAAGGTAGCGCTATCCTCGGTTGCTTCGCTGCTTGTGCTCTTTCTGCTGACAAAGCTCATGGGTGAGAAGCAAATCTCTCAACTGAATATGTTCGACTACATCATTGGAATTACCATCGGTTCCATCGCCGCCGAAATGGCCACCGAACTGGAAAAACCGGCCTATCTCGGTATTGTGTCCATGATCGTTTACGCCCTGATGGCCGTGCTGATTTCCATCGTGTCCAGCCGGTCGGTGCGGCTTCGAAAATATCTCTCCGGCCGCTCTCTGGTACTCATGGACCGTGGAAAGCTTTATCGCACCAATATGAAAAAGGCGCACCTGGATTTAAGTGAGTTTCTCACTCTGGCCCGGATGGCGGGATATTATGATTTGACGCAGGTGGAGACGGCTGTGCTCGAGTGCAACGGGGCCGTCAGCTTTCTGCCCCGCGCGGAGTGCCGTCCAGTAACCCCGGCCGATCTGAATCTGTCGCCTTCACCCGAACGGCCGGTGGCTACGGTCATTATGGACGGCCACATCCTACAAAATAACCTGCAAATGATGGGGCAAAACGAAAAATGGCTGCTGACCCAGCTCAAGCAGCAGGGCTACCATTCCCCGGAAGAAATCTTTTTGGGCACCTGCGACGATCAAAGCCAGCTGACCCTCTACCCGATTGCGGAGAAAAAAATCCCACTTGATAAATTTGAATAAAGCAATTCTCGATTCTACCGGCAGCATCCCACAAATGCCGCGCACACAAACGCCCTGCCGGGATACCGGCAGGGCTGTTTCAATTGGATTTGATTTCAATCCCCAGAAGCCGGGCCAGATCCACCGCCTGGTAGGGACTGAAAATCGCTCCTTTCAGCTCGCTTAGGCCCTCCGACAGCATCCAGCCATCCACCAAATCGCGGGTAAAGTCCATTCCCTTGAGCGGGGTGTGAAAAAAATTGACGCCAATCAGCCGATTATCCTCCGTCACAACGTCCCGCAGGGTCATCCCCGTGAAAGCTGCGCCCGTGCAGTCGCACTGCCGCAGGGTCACCCCGCTCAGCGACGCGCCGTCAAAATTGGCATATTGAAAAGAGCAGGCCTGTGCCGCGCTCTGCCGCAGCAGCGCGCCGGTAAATCCAGCCCCCACCCATTTGCAGGACAAAAACTCGCATCGGCTGAAATAGGCGTCGCAAAAACTGCATCCCGACAAATCGCAGTCGCGAAACCGCACGTCTACAAAGCTGGCTTTATCAAACACACTGCCGCTGAGCCGGCAGTGGTCAAACTCCACCCCAGTAAATTCCAGCTTGTAAGCATTTGCGCCGGCCGCCTGTATTCCCGCAATGAGCCGGTTTTCGATGGACTCCTCCCCTTCTCTCGCTCGCTGCAACAGGTCTGTCATATCATCCGACGGTTCCAAGACAGATGGAATTTTTGGTTTGCACGGTTTCATATACGCACCCTCCTGTTGGAACGTCTCATGCCATCGTCTTACTCATCCAATGGGGATCACATCGTAATAAACCGATGTGTGCGACCGGGTAACCACCCGATCCTCGTGCATGCTCCCAAAATACCAGTGTCGGAATTGGCACTCCCGATTGAGCTGCTCGAAATAGCCGTTGAGCTTATTCACCCGGTCCGGGTCGCCCGAACGCTGAAGCAGGGCGCTTTTTACCTTTGACGGCGGCTCATGGGTGACAATGATGTCCACCTTACAGCCGCTCTCGTCAATCATATCGGCCCCATCGGCCATCTCGCGGGGAGAAGGCATCTCCTCCCGCCACCAGGTTTTGTGCTCGTCGCGCATCTCGCGGTCGAGACTTTCCCCGCCGCCGAAGGTGAAAATCCGCAGCCCGTCAATGGTAAAAATCTGCCCCCGCATCAAATGAAACAGGTTTCCCGAGATTCGGTGTACCC
>CABQCM010000367.1 GCA_902462665.1 uncultured Oscillospiraceae bacterium
GATCTAAACCTCTTTTTCTCTTGCCCGCTCTCTCGAGCGCCTGATTATAATACCACCGCCTGTCCGATTTGTCAACACATTCTTTTGTTTTTTTTGCTTTTTATTCGTCATTTAGCAAAAAGAGACAAAAAGACGTTGTAAACCGGCTTGTCAAATGGTAAAAAAAGAAAAACGCCCCGGAAAACCGAGGCGTTTTACCGACGCAAAGGAAGCTTACGCCTCTTCCCTCATCTTTGCAAAGCACTCGCTGCAATAGACTGGACGGTCTTCACGCGGGCGGAAAGGTACCTTCGCCTCGCCGCCACAAGAGGCGCAAGTGGCAACGAACATTTCCCGCTCCGGACGGGAGGCATTTTTCCGTGCGTCACGGCAAGCTTTGCAACGCTGCGGCTCATTCACGAATCCCTTGGCATCGTAGAACTCTTGCTCTCCGGCAGTGAAAACGAATTCAGCACCGCACTCTTTGCAAATCAGGGTCTTGTCTTCGAACATGTCATATACCTCGCTTGTGAAATGATTTTGCCCCCCGGACGGAATCGCACCGACACCTTTGAATCCAACGCTCTACTTCTTTAAGCTACGCGGGCATTTTTATGATATCAGCCAAATCGGCCGAGCATCAACGTTCAATGGCCTTGGGCGTGGACTCCAGACGGCAGGCAATCTCCTCATAACTACAGCCGCCCAAATAAAGCATAAGGGCATCCAATTCCAGCCCGGACAAAATACGGGAAAATCGCTGACGCAAGCGACTCTTTTCCTCCGCAGCAAGAACGGCCGACTCGGGGTCGCCGACAGCGCCGGCGGATAGAGGATATCCCCCCTCCACCACATCGTCGATGGGAATCAACGAGGAGGACGGCACCGCTTTTGCACGCAAGGTGGAACGTACCGCCGAGATAATCGCGCGGTCAATGCACAGCCCGGCGTAGGTGCGAAAGGAAGCTCCCAATCCTTTGCGGTAGGAGCGAATGGCCATCATCAAGCCAATCATTCCCTCCTGCGCGAGGTCTTCGGGTTCCACATCGGAATCACGATATCCAAATGCGCGGGATTTCACAAACGAAACATAGCGGGATATCAAGAGGGCGTATGCCGCGTCGTTTCCCTGCTGGGCCTGGAAGGCCAGCTGTTCATCCGTTTCTTCACCGCTCAAACCGCGGCTTTGCTGCGAACGCTGCACACACACCATCCTTCTTGCCTTATTGCGAGTCTATCATACCAAGATATTGCGATTCTGTCAATAGCTTTTTTAAACAATTTATCTAATTTTTTCAATGTTTTAATGAATTCATTGGTATTATAGTAAAACCGTGGCGATTCGAGCCAATTCGCCGGCAAATTTTGCAGTTTGGGCTGGAAAATACGGAAAGCAGGAGGACGGCAATCGTCCCCCTGCTTTCGAAGCGGATTTCTCTCCGAAATCAACGTATTACAGAATAATACAGATTAGTCCGCTGCAGCCCTCGTTGATTACCCGTTCTAAGGTTTCCTGCAATTTTCCTCTGGCATCGGTGGGCATATGATTGAGCTTGGCATGCAGGCCCTCGGTAACCAAATCGTGCAGGGATTTTCCAAAAATGTTGGAATCCCAAATTTTCAGCTTATCCTCCTCGAATTCCTTGAGCAGGTACATGACCAAGTCCTCCGACTGCTTCTCGCTGCCTACGATGGGAGCGATTTCCGTCTGAATGGAGGCCTTCATCATATGGATGGAGGGCGCGGCCGCCTGAAGTCGCACGCCATACTGGCCGCCCTGCTTTACGATTTCGGGCTCCTCCAGCGTGAGCTCCTCGATCGAAGGCATGACGATGCCGTAACCGGTGGCCTCCACCTCTTCGAGGGCATAGCGTACCTTTTCGTATTTCTTTTTGACGTCGGCCAGCTCCATCAGGCAGGAAAGCAGCTCCTGTTCTCCTCCGATATCCAACCCGGTGGTCTCAGCTACCACACGGTAGAACAGTCCGCCGTCAAGCTGCATCTCCACGTCGGCGCAGCCCTGCCCCAAATTGACCTGAGCTACCCTTGCGCTGGTGATATGTTCGCATTCGCACACCGCATCGGCCAAAGAGGAAAGCTGCCGGATGTGGCAAAGTTTCTCCGCTTTGTCACGGATGGTTTGGAACACCTCGGCGCGTAGCCAATGATCGGGGCTGAGGGTGGAAATCCACCCCGGCAGCCGGATGGAAATCTCGCGAATGGGGAACTCGAAGAGAACCTTGGAGATAATTTCGCGAATCTGACTCTCGGTCAGCTCCAGGCAGTTGACCGGCAGCACCGGAACGCCGTATTTTTCCTGAAGCTGCCCGGCCAAAGCGACGGCTTCCTCCGAGGTCGGATACATACAGTTGAGCAGCACGATAAAGGGCTTGTCGATTTCTTTCAGCTCACCGATTACCCTCTCCTCCGCTTCCTCG
>CABQCM010000368.1 GCA_902462665.1 uncultured Oscillospiraceae bacterium
GGACAAATTCAAAGCATCCGGTCCGTTGCGTCCCTACATGATTTTCGGTCTGACCGACGAAACCTATTCTTTACTCTACGCGACCCAGCCTCCCGAGGGGGTCAGCAGCCGGTGGTATATGTTTTGCATCGCCTTTTTCAATCATTTGTATTGGATTGCCGGATGTACCATCGGCGCAACGGCCGGAGCTTTCGCATTTTTCGACACCACCGGCATTGATTTTATCATGACCGCGTTGTTTGTCACCATCTTTCTCGACCAGTGGAAACACAAACAAGGGCGCATCCCCAGCCTCATCGGCCTGGGCTCTACCGCGTTGTGTCTGGCGCTGTTTTCGCGGGAAAATTTTATTCTTGCCGCGCTTGTGCTTATTCTCGCCGCGCTGACCCTGCTGCGCTCCAAGCTGGACGCGCAACGGGAGGACGCGGCATAAACGACAGTGTCGAAGGAGGAACATGACGATGGCCGAAGGACTCAAGGCGTTGGGCATCATTGCCGTCATTGCAGGGGTGACCTTTTTGCTACGTGCAATGCCCTTTGTGCTTTTTCCGCATGGGAAAACCCCGCCCAAATACATTACCTATCTCGGGCAGGTGCTGCCCTACGCGATGATCGCCATGCTCATCGTTTACTGCCTCAAGGATGTATCCTTTACCGGCGCATCCCATGGGCTTCCCGAGCTGCTGGCCATCGGCATCGTATCGGCTCTGCACTTGTGGAAACGCAACACCATGCTGAGCATCAGCGTGGGAACGGTAGCGTATATGCTTTTGATTCAAATGGTGTTTTAATCCGAAGTTTTTAATATTTATTTGTATATTAAGTAAAAAATGCTTGAAAAAGGGAATTTCTTCGATTACAATAGAAATACGCATTGAGAAGGGAGAGAAAAATATGAAAACAGGTATTTTGAAATTATGGGCAATCGTCCTGACGGCGGGCTTGCTGTTTGCCGCGAGCGGATGCGAGTTGACTGTCGATGTGATGGAGGCCTGTCTGGCCAACACCAACGCGGCGAGAAGCATTTCCTTTGAAACCGACGCCACCATGAGCATGAGCGTAATGGGTCAGCAGGTTGCAGTGAAGGTACAGGGAGAGGGAAACTCCACCACCGATCCCATGCGGCTTTTTATGCAGCATAAGCAGCAAACCGGGGCGATTACCGTCGAGGGGCAGTCTTATGCCGAGCTGCTGGACGGCGAGTACGTGCAATACACCGGATTCAACGGGCAGTGGATCAAACAGACTCTGCCGGCCGAAATGGTTTCCCAAAATCCGCAGGAGGCAATGCAGATTTATCTGGACGGGATTTCCAGCTACCAGAAAGAAGGCGCTGAGACGGTCGCTGGCCTACAGACTAACAAATATTCGGCTGTGATTGGAAGCGATGCGCTCGAGCGCGTGCTGCAGGCATCGGGCGCGGTCGACCAGCTCACACAGCTGGGAATGGACGCGCAGCAAGCCGCCGGGCTTTACACCGACTTGGGCGATCTGCCGGTAACCCTTTGGGTGGACGAGGCCGCCATGCGGGCGATAAAAATTGAAATGAATTTGACCAACATCCTAAGCTCCGTGATGCAAAAAATGATCGAGGCACAGGGGGAAGCAGCGTCGGCCGAGATGTCGGTGAACGAGTTTGTCATGTCCATGACCATCACCGGCTACGACACGGTGGAGTCGGTGGAAATTCCCGACGAGGTTCGCCAGCAGGCGATGGACTATAACGACCTACTTGCGTCGATGTCCTAAACCGCATCGCACACAAAAAACGCACAGAAAAAGAGCCGTTGCCTCAGGCGACGGCTTTTTTTGCAGCAAAACCAAAGCTCGTGTTGCAGAAACCGTCCCCGTCTGGTATGATACAGAATAATGATCCTCAAAAGGAGGCGCACGATGGAAAAGCAAACCGACCGTCCTTTGTTGGAGCTGCTGCGGGATTACGCAGCCAGCCCAGCCGCGCCTCTGCATATGCCGGGGCACAAGCGCAATACCGCCCTGCTGGGGGAGGAACTGCCCTATGCGCTCGA
The DNA here is from genome assembly GCA_902462665.1 of uncultured Oscillospiraceae bacterium. Taxonomy (GTDB): domain Bacteria; phylum Bacillota; class Clostridia; order Oscillospirales; family Acutalibacteraceae; genus CABQCM01. Next base: position 2,028 of record CABQCM010000368.1, read on the forward strand.
CATCACCGAAATCGACGGTTTCGATAACCTGCACGAGGCGAATGGAATCCTTGCCAGCGGTATGGCCCGGGCGGCGGCTCTTTATGGCAGCGGTCGTGCCTTTTACCTGGTGGGAGGTAGCACGGCCGGAATTCTGGCTGGAATTCGCGCCGCCACTCGACCGGGCGACCGGGTGATTGTCGCCCGCAACTGTCACCGCAGCGTCTATCACGCGATGGAGCTTTGCCGCCTGCGCCCCTGCTATCTGGCGCCGCCGGCCATCGAAGGCGTTGGGATATGCGGCAGCATATCGGTGGATCAAGTGCGCAAGCGGTTGGAAGAGTATCCCGACGCCAGGCTGGTTGTGGTGACCAGCCCTACCTACGAAGGGGTACTCAGCGATGTGG
>CABQCM010000369.1 GCA_902462665.1 uncultured Oscillospiraceae bacterium
CCACGCCCGGCTGGAGCTCGAGAGCCAAGAAAAGATCGGAACCACGGTGCGCGTCTGGTTTCCGCCGCTGTGCGATGATGCGGGAGCGCCTCCGGCCCCTACCGACGAATGACCTGGAAAAAGCGGTACGCAGTAGAATTTTGTGCTATAAAATATGGCCCTCATCCCATCTGGGATGAGGGCCATATTGTTATCCAATGGTTAGTGCGTCGTATCCATGTAAGTTGACGAACGCATTCCCGTCGGTTCCTCGATGTAGGCGTCGGCAATCAGCCGGTAACCGTTTTCCCCCTTCTGTAAGGTGATGGTATGCTGCGTGACGAATTCATCCTGCATCGCATTTCCATTATCCTCGCCGTCAAATGCAGAAAGGTAGTCGTACTGAATGTGGATATCGCATTTTAAATAAATCAGCGTACCGGAGTTTTGCTGGGATACAATGGTGTTTTGCCACGTGCTGTCGGTAATTCTCCGCTGCATGAGCCACTCCATTTCGGAAATCAGCCCCTGCCGTCGCTCCTCCTCGGTGATGACTTCGGGGCTGAACAGTTCGGTTAGCCGCACGGCTTGAAAGCCGCGAGGGAGAGAAACCGTTCCATCGAGCAGCTGCGCGCCCGGTATGGTCATGGTTTTGGTTTGACGTAAGCTGTCGGCACGGTAATCGCTGTAAGCAGCGAGCAGTTCTTCCGGCGAATCTGGGTCGAAATCCGCTTTTACCAGCAGATAAACGGCGTCGGGATCCCAGTCGGCGGGCTGTGCTGGAAACGAACGGGTCAGCAGAAAAATACCCGCAGCCAGGGCCGCCGCACCCGCTAAAACAAGCAGCCAGATCCGAGACTGGCGCAATCCCTTTTTCTGTTCCATACCATGCCGCCTCCGTTTCATTGAAATAATATAATTGACGAGAGACATATTATAATTGTAATTATATCGGATATTGTAATACTATAATTTCAATTTGAGAATTATTGGATGGAAAGCTTATGGTACGACCAAGGATATTTTCTAATTATAACACGCCTTTGGGGAATCCGTTTCAATGCACTGGTGATTATTCCCCTTGGGAAGTCTCTGGAAGCTGAATAGGGCCATGCCGATTCTCGTACTCGGCGATATACACGGATAGAGCATGTTCTATCTGCATATTCACTGACCGGCGCTCAACAAAAGCCAAATACCGGACTTTTTCATAGATTTCTTCTGGTAAACGCAACATGGTAGGACGTTTTTCGGTTGCCATAATAAAATCCCTCCTGACTATGCCGCCTTCGTTTCCTTGAAAGAATATAATTGATGGAAGATATATTAATTATATCGAATATTACAACAGCGTATTTTCACGCAAAGAATTATTTTTAGAAAGCTTGCAGTACGACTTGTTTTCAATAGACAGGTTAGGCATTGTTCCAAAAATGTCCTCTGCCATGAAAATAATTTTTAACTCTGGATGTATTCATCCAATAAAAACACGCCTTCTATGATAAAATTGATCTGGATATATTCGGAAAAACATTTAGGGAGGAAAATAATTATGGAAAGAGACTTCAATGAAAAATGGGTCGAGATTGAAAAAGAGTTCCAAAGACTTCCGGAAAAGGCGCAACGGGCGATTTACTGGATCGTAGAACATTTTGATTTTGTCGAGAAGATGGCGGAAAAATCGGATATGACGTACGAGGAAATCCAAAAACAGAAAGAAAACGCGCGTGAAAAAGAAGATTATATTGCGCTTGCTCTGTTATGTGTTGCCGAAGCACACCGAAAGAAAGACCTTGAATCAAAGGAACAATAAGCAGCGGAAAGTTTGGCGCAGTCAGATCGGCTGAATTTTACAAAGATTTTACATCAATCACCCGCGGGCTTTACTATCTTCTTTTATAATAAATCATATAAAATGTTTTAGCGGCGGAGAAAGGAAGAAGAGAAACGCATGGATTTGTTTGCATTATTCACCCTAGTGGGCGGTCTGGCCCTGTTTTTATACGGCATGACCGTTATGGGCAATGGGCTGGAAAAGGTGTCGGGCGGCCGGTTGGAACGAACGTTGGAAAAGATGACCTCCAACCCCGCCAAAGGGGTGCTGCTGGGGGCGGCGGTGACGGCAGTCATCCAGTCCTCCTCCGCAACGACCGTGATGGTCGTCGGTTTTGTCAATTCGGGAATCATGAAGCTGAGGCAGGGGATTGGCATCATCATGGGGGCGAACATCGGCACCACGGTCACGGCCTGGATTCTAAGCCTTACGGGGCTGCAGGGCGATAGTGTGTTGGTCCGAATGCTCAATCCCAATTCCTTTGCTCCCATTTTGGCCATGGTGGGCGTCGTGTTGATGATGGTTTCCAAAAACGGAAAAAAGAAAGATATCGGCACCATTTTTATCGGCTTTGCCGTGCTGATGTTCGGCATGTCG
>CABQCM010000370.1 GCA_902462665.1 uncultured Oscillospiraceae bacterium
GCGCCTGCATGGAAGCGGCGGTTTCCATCGAATTTTCCAGCGACCAGCCGATCAAGGCCATCAGCACCCGCATGCCTGCGCGCACCCTGTCTACATAGCTTTTGGAAGAATATAAGCCCATCGTCTTTTGCGCTCGACTGACCTTACGGCTCTGCCTTCGAAATAAGGGGATAAACCGCAGGGCCATGGATAAAATGAGGGAAAGCTTGGGAATGGCCCGGCCAAACAGAAAAAGGAATTTTTCACTGGTCATAATTTTGCTGTAGCATTTGCACCAAAGCATGACCGAAATCACCATAACGGCAATTGCCGCGCCGTAGAGAAAAGCCTCCAGCGTGACTGGATTGCCATTGAGAAAAAATAGGGGAGTCACGCCATTGTGAGAAAATAAGGGATTGGTAATGGCCACCATCAAAAACAACGGCAGATAAAAAGCCAGATCCCGCGCCGTCTCTCTACGGCTTTGCAGCACGGCGCAAAAACAGGCGCTGCCCAACAACGCCGAAATCTGCAAGACCGGATTCCAAAGAAACATGGAGACCAAAAGCACGGATAAAAAATAAACGATTAGCGTCACGGGATGGTACTTTGCCCATGCTTTCATCGCTGCATCCCTCCAATCCCATCGCGGTCGATATCCTTGCCCATGTCGCAGGTATATACCCATTCGATCACATCGCCGTCCTGGAGAACGTATTTGGAGCAGCCGTAATTGGGAAATTCTCCATTGACCAGATAACGCCACCCCGACAGGGGACCGCAGGAATATTCGTAGAGATAGTGGATTCCCTGAATGTATGCGCTGCCAAAGCTATTGCCGGCCGCCCCCTGATACTCCATCTGAATTTTATTGTACCGCGCTGCACGGTCTAAAATGTCAAACGCCGTATCGCCGGGGCGAAGCACGTATTCGGTCTGCGGCAAAATGACTCCATCGGGGGGAACAAATTCCTCCGATTGCAGCCGTTTGTCCAGATTTTCATAGTGCTCCAGGATGGTGTCGCAGCGTATGGAAATAAGTACGGTTTGACTTTCCGGTGTGATATCATCCATATGAGTCAGATAGTACTCGTCCACCGACTGAATGTTTGTGCCTTTGACAACCAGGCAGACGGCCAGTGTGACAAATAAGACCGCAAGCAAGTCCTTTTTCACTTGTTATGCACATCCTTTTGACGGGAAAAGCGACCGCTATTCGTCCTCGTTTTCGTACTGCGCGGCCAATTCTTCCATTCCATCCTGCTTACGCCGCCGACGCTTTTTGATCCGCAGGATAATCATTATGCTGCTTGCTGCGGCAAGAACCAGCAAGACGCAGGCAATGACGATAGCGCGCCACTGATTGTCCGCTGCGGTTTTGGCTCTGACCACATCCTCCCAGTGTTCAATCTTTGCGCGGTCGTAGTCGGAAAGAGCGTTGTAGCGCGCTGTGATGGTATCAATCACCGGCTTGTCCTTCCACGATATGGACTCGAGGGGATACAAAGTTTGCAGGATATCGGCATTGATGCTTTCAATTTCATCCTGAATTTTCAAAACCTGCGATTTGGCCGATAGCAGCCGTTCGCGCAGAGCCTCTTTTTCCTCAAAATCCTCCGAACGCTCCAGCTTATCCAGCAGTTTGACAATGAGCATCGTGTGCTCGGTGGTCAAAATTTCGGGCAGGGAAGCGACCGCCGCTCGATCCTCATGTGAAAAAATCAGACTCGCTGTTTCTGACTGCATATCGTCAGTGCTTGGAATCACCGTGGTGTTGCGGGCAATCGCTTCAATATCCACACCGGCTTTGCGCGCCGCGTCGGACAGCACCCAGTAGCCTCGAACGCCTCCGCGTTCATTCTCCGGCAGGGAATAAAATTGAGACAGCAGCCGTTCCAGCTCAGAAGGAGAGGTTAGCGAGTTAACCGAAGCCAATTGTTCTTCCAAGACAGAAATTCTCTCTTTTAATTCACGGCTGCGCTCCTGCCGAAAATCGTAGAGCGGCCTAAGACCGTTTTTCTGCCGCCAGAGCGCGGCCATGGTATACAGAGTCTGGTCGCTGGCCATGGCGTTGGCTCCATCCGTCAGGGTCATGGAATCCTTGGCAAAGGAATGGATAAAACCGCCGTTTTTAGCGCGATATCGGAGTAGGCCGTCAAGCAGTGTGTTTCCATTTTTTACAAAGCGTTCGTCCGTCAATGGATCGATGTTGAGACTGCATAACGCTACCATAACCTGATTGGTGCTTTCAACGTTGGAAATTCCCATGCTTTCAAAATCGCCGGTTTCCAACTGCGCCTGCGAGAGCCAGGCAAGGCATTCGTCTACCACCTGACGTACCGTTTTGGTGACCTGTTGATTCAAAGCCGTTTGCCGATAGGTATAACGCGTTTCACTATTATAATAGGGGGCAAAGGCCTGTACTGCCA
>CABQCM010000371.1 GCA_902462665.1 uncultured Oscillospiraceae bacterium
GGCGGCGGCAGCACCTTTACCTCTATTTCCGAGCTGGAGGTTTACGGCGAAGAGGTGCCCCTGACCTGGCGTAACGTCGCGTCGATTGGTACCCCCATCGCTTCGGTGACTGAGCCGGGCGGCGGCGGAAATCACAACATCAACGTCATTCGTGACGGCGTTAAGCCCGAACCCATCGCTTGGGGCGGCGACCTGCAGTGGCAGTATGATACGTTCCAAGCTGGTAAAACCATAGAAGACTGGGATTACTTTGGTTACACTTTCCCGCGGGAATATACCTTCAACAAGCTGGTGTTCCAGGAGGGCTGTCACTTTAACGACGGCGGCTGGTTTGCTGGCGAGCTCTATATCGACGTATACCAAAACGGAGAGTGGATTGAAGTGCCGTATACTTTTGAAGGAACCGAGTATCCGGTCAGCACCGACAACGACCGGGAACCATACGGGGATAATTTTGAAACCTACACCATGACCTTTGAGCCGGTGACCGGCACCGCGATTCGCGTCACCGGCCAGCCGGGCGGCGATGCGTTGTTTGTCGGCTGCGCCGAGCTGGAGGTCTATGCCGAAGCAGCGCAGGGCGAATTGCCCGGAGATGTTCCCCCCGAAGCGGACGATCCCGCCAATGAGGATCCCTACAACATCACCGACGAAGAGCTTCGGGACAAAATCGCCGGTGCTCTGGCCGGTAAAATGATCGGCGTTTCTTGGGGCGCCAGCACGGAGTTCCGCTTCAGCGGCTCCATTATCCCGACCTCCGGCGTACCCGAGTGGAAGTCCACATGGATCAATGACTCCTTTGGGCAGGACGACCTGTATGTGATGGTTCCCTTTATTGACGCTCTGGCCGACCATGGCGTGGACGCTAGCGTGGAACAGGTCGCTGAATATTTCCGCGATTCGACCTTCAACGTGTTCCACGGTAACGCGGCCGCGCGGCAGAATCTGCGCAGCGGCATCCCCGCCAGCCAGGCCGGCAGCTATTTGTACAGCCAGCACTGCGACGACATCGACTGGCAGATTGAAGCCGATTTCACCGGCATCATCAGCCCGGGCCTTGTCAATCAGGCCATCAATCAGGCCTGGCGTCTGGGCCATATCATCGGCTACGGCGACGGCGTTTACGGCGGCGTGTTTGTCGGCGCTATGTATGCGAGAGCCTATACCGCATCCAGCGTTGAGGAAATTGTGGAAGCCGGCCGTCAAGCCATTCCGGAAGGCAGCGTCTTCCGTCAGGTGATCGAGGAGGTGATCACCTCCTATGAGAAGGGCATGAGCTGGGAAGAGACCTGGCAGGTTCTTCAGGATAAATGGGCCAACACCGACCGCTGCCCCGGCGGCTGCGACAGTCCGTTCAATATCGACGCCAAAATGAACGCGGCTTATGTGCTTATGGGGCTGCTTTACGGCAACGGCAACTACGAGGAATCCATGCGCATCGCTATGCGCTGCGGCGACGACAGCGACTGCAACCCCTCTACCGTCGGCGGCATTCTGGGCGCCTATCTGGGATTGTCTCACATCCCCGACCAGTGGCAATCGGAGCTCAGCCGTACCACCAAATTCTCCTGCACCGACTACAACTTCGATGAACTGGTGGAGGTCGAATACCGCCTTGCTCAGGAAACCTTAGAGAAATGCGGCGTAGAAAAGAAGGACGCCGGCTATGCCATCGATCCGAATCAAACCGTGACCTCGGCTGAACTGGAGCAGTGGCCCGATCAGCCGACCGTTACTGTAAACCTTGCTATGAAAAGCTTGACCGTTGTTGCCAACTACCGCGCCTTCGATCCCAACGGCATCGAGTCGGTCGAATGGGACTTTGGCGACGGCACCGCTCCGCAGACTGCCGCTTCGCTGACCCACGAATATGAGGACGAGGGCGATTACACCGTCACCTGCAAGGTGACCAACAAAAACGGCAATTCCAGAACCGTATCCACCAAGGTAAGCGCCTTTGAGAATCTGGCCAGTGCGGGTTCTCCCTTTGCCGCAGTTACCGAACCGCAGGGAATGGGCTCACGTAGCCTGGAAGTCATGCGTGACGGTATTATGCCCGATAGCGGCGGAGACTTTAGCGAGCAGTACGACACCTGGGGCGGCTGGACCGACGGCTCTGACCATGAGGAGTTTTACGGTTATTACTTTGCCGAGGAACATACCTTCCAACAGTTGATTTTCCAGGAGGGCGCTCATTTCGCCGACGGCGGTTGGTTCAAAAACTGCGTTCCGAAGGTACAGGTCCGTCAGGGCGAAGAATGGGTGGATGTCACCCTTACCGAGGAGGTTCTCTATCCGATCTCCGATAAGCTGATTGACTTCGGCGATGGATTCGAGCGCTTCACCTACAATTTTGAACCCATTTCCGGCACCGCAATCCGCATCATCGGCCAGGCCGGCGG
>CABQCM010000372.1 GCA_902462665.1 uncultured Oscillospiraceae bacterium
CTGATGAGAATGGCGCGCTCGGAACCGAGCAGCCGAAAGGCAGTACGGATGACAGCCGGGTGCAGATGGTTGCCGTCGGCAATCAGTTCGGCGGTGGGAGCAATTTTTGCGTCAAAGGTAGCGCCCACCAGCCCAGGCTCACGATGCCCCAGGCCGCTCATGGCGTTAAAGAGATGAACCACATGATGCGCCCCCATCTCCATAGCGCGCACCGCCGTGTCATAGTCCGTGTTGGAATGGGCCAGTCCAATAATAAAACGCTCCTTGGCCCGGGCAATAAACTCCATTCCACCCGGCAATTCCGGAGCCACATCCACCATTCGGACAAGACCACCGCTGATACGATCCAGTTCCTCCACCAGCTCGAAATCGGGCGAAAGCAGGTTTTCCTTGGGTTGAATGCCCGCTTTCTCCGGAGAAAAGAAAGGCCCTTCGAGATGAATGCCGAGAATGTGCGCGCCACCGGTGCGTTCGGCCCCCCTTACGGCGGCCGCCTGAGCGAGCAGAGCCTCACGCGGTTGGCTGATGGTGGTGGGGACAAAAGAGGTGACCCCCTCCTTCGCCAGAAAACGCGCCATTTTAACGATAGCAGAAGGGGCGGCGTCGGATAGCTGCGCGCCGCCGCAACCATGGATATGCACGTCGATTAACCCGGGCAGAACAAAGCAGCCCTGCACGTCGTAGGTTTGGGCGTCCCGCTGCGAGCAAGGCTCAAACGAGGAAATGGTATCTCCTTCAACTTGAATTTGCCCCTCGCGCAATATAAAATCACCGTCGAAATAACGCGCATTTACCAGCCGCATTGCGTATCACGCCCTTTCGCTCTTATGTAACTTTAATTATACCATTTGTAAGGGGTGTTTTTCAAGAACTGTTTGTAATTCTCTCCAAGTCATGGTATAATGTCCGCAGAGCGGACATTATACTTTGATTTTGATCACCCACCTACGGTGATGGCGTATTATACCACTCACACTACGTGTTCATGGTATAATGTCTGCAAAGCAGACATTATACCGAGTAATGGCCCCACGCCGAGGACGGCGAGGATGCTATTTGTGAAGGAAGCTACGGCCTTTGCAGGCCGGATTATTTTTTGTCGGAGAGTGAAAAGACATGTCTCACAAGACGCTGGTGATTATGGCTGCCGGTATGGGCAGCCGGTTCGGCGGGCTCAAACAACTCGCACAGGTCGGACCATGCGGAGAAAAAATTATTGATTACACCATTTTTGACGCGGTGCGCGCCGGGTTTGACCGGGTGGTGTTTATCATCAAGGAAGAGCTTTATGACACCTTCCGCGAGGTGGTGGGCGACCCGGTTTCTTCCAAGATCAAGGTCGATTACGTTTTTCAGCGTCTCGAGGCTCTACCCGAGGGCTTTTCCCTTCCGGCCGATCGGTGTAAGCCGTGGGGGACGGGGCATGCCGTGCTCTGCTGCCGGGACACGGTCAAGGAGCCTTTTGCAGTGGTCAACGCCGACGATTATTACGGCCCGCGCGCTCTCGAGAGCATTGCTGGCTATCTCGACACGGTAGAGAATTTGCCGCGTGGAAAAGCACATTACTGTATGGCCGGTTATGTGCTCGACAATACTTTGACCGAAAATGGTTCGGTCTCCCGCGGGGTTTGCCAAACCGACGAGCAGGGCTTTCTGACCGGTATCACGGAGCACACTCAGATTGTCCGCGGGGAGGATGGGCCGGTTTCAATTCTGCCGGATGAGAGACGTATCCCGTTGTCTGCCGATACCGTTGTATCGATGAATTGCTGGGGCTTCACCCCTGATTTTTTTGAGGAATTGGAACGGGATTTTGTCGCGTTTCTTCGTGATGAAGCTACCGATTTGGTGAAGGGAGAGCTGTATCTTCCCTTTGTGGCGGGGCGGTGCGTCGAGGAGGGGAAGGCCGATGTGCGGGTATTGACTACGCCCGACCGCTGGTATGGCGTGACCTATCCGCAGGATAAGGACTCCGTGACGGCTGCGCTCGCTTCGTTGGCTGGGGAGCGGTATCCCAGTCCGCTGTGGGGAGCCGACGTCTAAGCTGTGCAATATCCCGGAAGGAGAGGCTCTGTGATGCGCAAAACGGTTTTCATCACCGGCGGCTCGCGCGGCATTGGCGCGGCGGCGGTGGAGCAATTTTCGGCTGCGGGCTGGGATACGGCTTTTTGCTGGCACAGCAGCGAGCGTCAGGCCGACGAGGTTGCTCGCCGTACCGGCGCGCTGTCCATCCGGGCGGATGTGGCCGATCCGGCGGCGGTGCGGGAAACAATGGAGCGGGCCGAGCAGGCTCTGGGGCGCATCGACGTGCTGGTGAACAATGCGGGACTGGATCAATTCGGGCTATTGACCGATTTGTCCGACGCAGAATGGAGCCGACTGCTGGATGTCAATCTGTCGAG
>CABQCM010000373.1 GCA_902462665.1 uncultured Oscillospiraceae bacterium
CGGTGACACGGTGGTGGGCGGAGGAACCATTTTATCGGCCGGGGAATAGGGAAAGACGCTTGCCGTGTGAGAATCCCCGGATGCCGGGGGAAAGGAAGAATACGCCTCAAGCTGGAGGCGGCGGAACGGAGAATTTATTTGAAGGATGTAACCATAGCTATCTGCGGCACTCAGGATGTGGACGGAGAGGAAAACGTCATTGAAATGGTGGCGAGCGGTACCCTTGTCGTCACGCCGGAGGAATGCATTTTGGAATACGATGAAAAGGATGAAGACGATTCGGTTTCTCATACCCTGTTGTCGATTAATCGGGAAGGGATTGCTACGCTTGAGCGCAGCGGCCCGCAGGCCAGCCGCATGATGATTCAGCGAGGGCAGCGGCATTTGTGCCATTACGATACCCCCTTCGGCGTGCTGGACATTGGCGTGTTTGGCGAGCAGGTTGCACACAGCCTCACCGAGCGGGGGGGCGAGCTTTACATGCGCTACACGATCGATATCAATTCGGCCATGCAGAGCCGAAACGAAGTGAAAATTACGGTAAAGGAGTCGAAAGCTCAATGTCTCAACTAGTGAAAAAGGCCGAGCAAAGCATTCGTCAGGCGGTGCTCGAGGCCATAGGCCGGGGAATCGCCGCAGGGGAGCTTCCAGCCGAGCCAATTCCTGATTTTACGGTGGAGGTTCCGGCTGACCGTAGCCACGGCGATTATGCGGTCAACGCCGCTATGGTGTCGGCCCGCGCGTTTCGGATGCCGCCGCGAAAGATTGCTGAATGCATCCAAACCCATCTTGAGCTTTCGGGCACCCCGGCGCAGCAGTGCGAGGTCGCAGGGGCGGGATTCCTGAACTTTACCTTAGGCGACTCCTTTTATGCCTCGCTGCTCGAGGATATTCTTGAGCGGGGGGACGATTACGGCCGCTCGGATTACGGCGCGGGCAAGCGGGTCAACGTGGAGTTTGTTTCCGCCAACCCCACCGGCCCCATGCACATCGGCAACGCCCGGGGCGGAGCGCTGGGGGACTGCCTGGCCGCCGTGCTGGACGCAGCGGGATACGAGGTTACCCGGGAGTTTTATGTCAACGACGCGGGCAACCAGATTGAAAAATTCGCCGCTTCTTTGGAGGCGCGCTATCTCCAGATTTATCTGGGAGAAGATGGATTCCCCTTCCCGGAGGACGGATATCACGGAGCGGATATCACCGAGCGGGCCAAACAGTTTGCCGCCGTTGAGGGGGATCGGTTTGTCAATGCGCCGCAGGCCGAACGCCGTCAGGCCCTAGTCGATTACGCTTTGCCGCGCAATATCGACGGGCTGAAAGAGGATCTGTCCCGCTACCGCATTGAGTACGACGTGTGGTTCCGCGAGTCGGTACTGCATAACGATGGAGAACTGCAAGAGGTCATCCAACTGATGAAGGACAAGGGATTGACCTACGAAAAGGACGGGGCGCTCTGGTATAAGGCGACCGAGCACGGCGGGGAGAAGGACGAGGTTCTCATCCGCGCCAACGGCAATCCAACCTATTTTGCAGCCGACATCGCCTATCATCGCAATAAATTTTTGAATCGGGGCTTTGACAAGGCCATTAATGTCTGGGGAGCCGACCATCACGGTCATGTCGCCCGGCTAAAGGGCGCAATGGAGGCCATCGGCATCGAGCCTTCCCGCCTGCACATCGTGCTCATGCAGTTGGTTCGCCTGATGCAGGGCGGCGAGGTGGTGCGGGTGTCGAAACGCACGGGCAAGTCGATTACGCTCAGTACTTTGCTCGAGGAAATTCCGGTGGACGCCGCCCGTTTTATCTTCAACCTGCGCGAGCCCAACAGTCACATTGAGTTTGATTTGGATTTGGCTGTGGAGCAGTCGAGCCAGAATCCGGTTTATTATGTGCAGTACGCTCACGCCCGTATTTGCAGCATTGTAAAGAACTTGAAGGCCGAGGGCATCGCACCGCGTGCAGTCAGCCGTGCTGAATTGGAGGCGTTGTCCGCCCCTGAGGAGAGGGAGCTGACCCGGCATCTGGGCGGCTTTACCGACGAGATTATCGCCGCCTGTAACAATTACGACCCCGCCCGGTTGACCCGCTATGCGTTGGAGCTGGCCACTCTGTTCCACAAGTTCTACAACGCCTGCCGGGTGAAGGGGAGCGACGAGTCTCTCATGCAGGCTCGGCTCAGCCTGTGCCTGTGCGCCCGCACTGTGTTGCGCAACCTGTTGCGTATGCTTAAAATTGACGCACCGGAAACGATGTAAGGCGATTCGCATTGTCATATAAAATCGAAGTTTAAAGGAAGGGAAACCTTTGCAGGGCAAAGGTTTGGTGATCCAGCATGAACCTCTTTTCCAATCGAATCACCCTGCTCGACGGCGCTACCGGCACCCATATGATGGCGGCCGG
>CABQCM010000374.1 GCA_902462665.1 uncultured Oscillospiraceae bacterium
ACCCAGCGCAGCCCTTATCCCGCCGCTACTATTGTCAACGATCTGAAGGATATGAAGGACGCCGGTATCAACTGTCTTTCCAGCACATTGGCCTTCACCTATGAGCCCCCCCGAACGGGTGTATCCAACCTGATGCCCTACGAGGCCAATAAATTTATGATGGACGCTGCCCGCGCCCTGGGACTCCAGATGGAAGCCTATTGCTGTTACCCGTATGAGTGGGCGGGGCTTTATTCCCCCAATGTCAGCAACATCACCGCGCCGATCCGCGGCTTTGCCAACCCACAGATCAATACGGCCAACGCAGTGCTGGCCAACTATACCTTCCAGCGTTACGCCGACATGCTGTATCAGGCGGCGGACGGCACCATTCCTGTTGCTACGGAGGATACGCGTGGTTGGCTTCGGCCAGATTTGAGCGGAATTTTTGATTACAACGATACCATCCATCAAAATTTTATCGAATGGCTCAAGGGAAAATATCCTACCATTGAGGCGCTTAACGCCGCCTATGGTTCCAGCTACAATAGCTTTGAGAGCATTGATATTGTCAGCGAGGCTTCGGCCACCGGAGGCCACGCCGGTTATTCCGACAGCATGCTGACCTTCTTTAACAACTCCAGTACATTCCATGATTGGAGCCGGGCCATGCTTGACCTCGATATTTTCCGCACGGTACAGCGCGCGCGGGATTATGCCGATATGATTGCGAAAATTCCGACCACTACCCCGCCGAAGAACACCGAAGATACGGTCATTAACCCTAAAGTATTGCTGCGCACGGAGTATAGTCCGTTTGTCTCCCCCGGTATCGATCCATCGACCGACAATGCCCATTACCGTATGGTCTATTATGCGCAGCGGCGCAACGCAGTCGTCGGAGAGGTGCTCGCCGCTTCCGGGGCGGTACAAGGGCATTCGGAATATATCACCATCCCCTTCACCCCATCGGAGGTCTATGAGCTGGTCAGTCGCTCGACCGAGGCTGGACTGGTGGAATATTCCATGCCGATTTTCAGCGGCTTATGCGATATCGCGCTCAACGATAAGCATGGTCAGAACAAATTCGTGCAGGATCTCAATCTGGCGAACGAATCCGGCAATATCAAAGGAGCCTACATACGCACCGTGTCGGCCGTATTCCCGTGGTTTAAGGCCACCTATGAGGCGGGCGGCGTGCCCGGTCTTCTCTGGCAGGATTATATTAGCAGTTCTATATGCACCTCGACACAATATAAAGAGCTGAAATTCTTCCACAAAAAAGTGGAGGAAATGCTTTCGACCGACGAAGGAAGAGCTTGGGCGACCGATTTCACCCAGCCTGACCAAAGCTGGAGAGAGAGCACCGCAACTGCTTGGAGCTATCCTTCGGACTACATTCGTCAAACGATTGATTTGACAGAACGCAAATGTATTTTTGAAGGACTCTATCGCTAACTCGTTGAGGACAGGAGGAGATCACATGAAACGATATTCGCTTGCTCGGGAGATTGGCGCTCTCCTTCTGATTGCAGCATTGACGCTCACTCCCCTGCCCGTGCGAGGGGCTTTGTCCCTTCGCATGGGGGACGTCAACGGCGACGACAGCGTGGATGCGGCCGACGCGTTGCTTGCCTTGCAGCATTCGGTGCAGCTTCGGTTTCTCAATGAGGCAGAGCTGTCGATGGCCGATGTGACCGCCGACCGCGCAGTCGACGCGCAGGATGCCTTGAATATCCTTCAACATTCTGTCGGGCTGATACGGGGGTTTGCCAATCAGGCGGACGGTAAAATCAACTGGAATTTCTACTACGGTATCGACGGAAAGGACTTTGGCGATATGACGTCCATTCAAAATATCAACGATTCGGCGGAAGTGATCGATAAGCTGGGGGGCGTTCCCGAAGCGGCTGAAATTGAGACCTATCCGATCGACGATTTTAACCGACTCATTTACAATCCCATTTCCCGCGAGGCTGCCAAAACCGGTCGCCTCAATCGATACTCGGCCTCATCCAAACTGAGCGGAACGGTAGAAACCGGCGGCGTGACGGTGCGCTACCGTGTCCCTCGAAAAGTGACCGCATACGACGCGGTTCCTATTGAATACAGTATTTCGGGTTATGGCTCCGGCTTTCCCTTTTACCTTGAAGCGGTCGCGCATGAGGAATCTGCGCGAGTAAAGGGGGATTATTATGATCTTGCCCTGCCCGGCAACGTAGACGTGACCTTTGCTTACGACGGATACGTGACGGCCGAGTTTGATAATTCGGTCAAGCCAGTACTCTCAGGCAAGAAAGACGACCGACAGGGAACCTCCTATCCCTCCTACAACGCCAGTGAGCTGGTGCGTTCGGGCACGCTGCCGGTTGCGGACCAAATTTGGCTGAAATTCACCTATACCAACACCGGCGATACG
>CABQCM010000375.1 GCA_902462665.1 uncultured Oscillospiraceae bacterium
GTAGCGTGTATTTTGAATTATCTGGATTTACCTTATTCATTTTGCCCCATGAAAGAGCCGAATGGTATGAGGTTTACAATATCACTGCAATCATTTTAAGCTGACGAAAATTTTTACTTTCATATATGTTTTATATGGGTTTCATATAGAGGTGCTATCATGTCAATACACTCAAAAATGAGTGAAATCAAAACATGGAGGTAACACTATGAAACACAAATCTATCCTTTTGGGGGCGGTTCTTGCCGCCGTCATGCTTTTGTCCATTAGCGGATTAGCTTTTGTGGCAAATGCCGCCGCTACGTTACCTAATTCTAAAAATGGTGACGTGGGGGAACAAACCTGCTTGGCTCCGGGAGGCAAAACTGACAGCCAACTTGAATTTTGGAAAGTCGATGAATTTGAAAGCTGGATGGAACAGCAGCACGAAGAAAATCAGCGGCTTGCTGATAGTCACGACAAGTCTTTCTACGGCAAAGGTGCAAATGGCGATTATTATTGCCGGGAATGGACACAGGCTGATGTAGATGCGCTATACAATCAATGGCAGGAACAACTTTCACTTATGGAACAAGGCTATCATTTTACAAAAGAAATCACCTTGCCGGATGGCGGTTTTTTGGCAGGTGCATTTGACCCAGAAACATGGAACGCAAAACCAGGTGTTTCTCCCGGCTCGACAATTATCACCATGCCGGACAAATCAACAGTCGATTTAGGACATTTTGATACAGCAGCAGAGGCAAGACGGGCTGTTGAGCAATACTTGACGCAGCAAGTAAAGGACGGATTGCTCACACAGGCAGAGGCAGACAAAATACTTGCAAATGGGGCAACTGAATAGGGTGAATGTATATGACAGAAAATGAGGGCTGGCTTCTATGCCCCACCTGCGGCAACAAAACGCGGGTGAAGATACGGAGCGACACGGTGCTTGAAAACTTCCCGCTGTTCTGCCCTAAATGCAAGCAAGAAACACTAATCAATGTTCAACAAATGAATATGTCAGTTATCAAAGAGCCAGACGCAAAGACGCAGAGCCGATAACACGCAGATTTGTAATTTGCGGTTATCGGCTCTTTTCTTTTTGACAACTGTTTTATGCTATACGATTGCTGACAAATTGCAATGAATACAAAACCGTTGCTTGTTGGCGGCGTTGCGTTTTGAACATCAAACGACGGTTTTGAAATAACAATCAAAGCCGCCGTTTTCCTTTTGAAAATTGGAAATACGGGGGGTATTAAAGTCACCCATTTTTAAGGATATGGCGGTATCAAGGAGGTATCGTCATGTTCATTTTTGTTTGTACTACCCCGCCAAATAGCCTACGCTCAAAAAAAGCCTTTACCCACCGTCGGGATATTTCGCCCATGAGTATGAACTGTCAATACATCTAAATACTGCTGACAAATCCCTTGCGCCCGTCTGCATTTTGCAGGCGGGCGCATTTTGCTTCTCCAAAAGTTTTTTTGAAAAAGTTTTCTTTTTCGGTTGGCATATTCACGGCTTCGCCGTGGAGGGTTGCCGAAAGGGGATAAATACTAACCCGCCCCCGGGACGAAAGGGGGTGAGAACATGGATTACCCTAATCGGCTGGAATGGCAAACGAGATGTGAGTTTAATGCGTACTGCAAACGCGCTTTACGCAATGAACTGATTGACGCTTGCCGAGAGCGAAAGCGTAGGCAACTCCGCGAAGTGGTCTTTTCAGACTTGACCCCGCAGGAAGAAAGGCAGCTTTACACCGTTGACAAGTATTTTCAAGACGGCAACGAAGAAGCCTTTTGCGCAGGAGGCTTGAAGATTACTGCAAAACTGCTTGCCGAAGCTCTGCACACCCTGCCGGACGAAAAAAGACAAGCCGTATTGCTGTACTACTTTTTCAACATGACCGACGTTGAAATTGCGGAAGCGATGAAGATCCCCCGCAGCACAGTACAGTATCGGCGCACAAGCTCTTTTGAACTGCTAAAACGATATTTGGAGGAACGAGCCGATGAATGGAACGATTAGCAACAATTCCGATGAGCGCGGCTTATTACCTTCCCCGGTCATTTTAGCCGCGACGAAGGGCGACCCCGACGCTATGAAACTTGTCTTGCAGCATTACCGAGGCTACATAGCCCACCTGTCTATGCAGAAAATCCGCGACGAAAGCGGCAATACCTATTGGGGCATAGATGAGGACTTGCGGGAGCGGCTGCAAGCAAAGCTCATGCGGGCTGTCCTTAACTTCAAGGCAGATTAACGCAAACTGCAAAGCGTCCCCCTTTCCGCTTTGCGCGTTCAATCTGACCTTGACCCTGCTCCTTGACAAAGAAAGCGACGCAAGATAACGGCGGCGCAGTATAGGGCAAATCGGATACGTTCCTTTTGCGCCG
>CABQCM010000376.1 GCA_902462665.1 uncultured Oscillospiraceae bacterium
AAGGTGGCGGTCATCGGGCCGGAAATTCGAGTGGGCGCGTCTGCCCGGATCCATCCCAAAGAAATGATTGAAGACGATGTCGAGGAGGGGCGGGCATGAGACGGGATACCTTTGGTTTGGTTTTTTCCAATGCGGGCGAGTCGCTCATCCGCGAGATGACGCAGGAACGCTGTTTTGCCTCGCTGCCTTTTGGCGGCCGGTATCGCATGATTGATTTTATGCTGTCGAATATGGTGCACGCCGGTATTTCCAAGGTGGGCATTATCACCACGACCAATTATCGTTCTCTGATGGATCATTTAGGCAGTGGGAAGCCGTGGGATATGGCGCGTAAAAAGGACGGTATCGTCATCTTTCCGCCTTACATCACCAACGGCATCACGGCGCGTTACAACCGTGTGACCGAGCTGTACGGAATTTTGCGCTATCTGTCCTTGTCCGAACAGGAGTATGTTTTTTGCACTGACTGCGACGTGGTGTGCAATTTTGATCTGGATGACATCGCGCGGTATCATATGGACAAAGAGGCTGACATTACGCTGGTCTATCGACGCGGGCCGCTGCCCAAAAATCAGGAAAACCGCATGGTATTCCACTGCGGCCCAAGCGGCCGGGTGAGTGAAATTCTCATTTCTCCGCAGGATGGCGGGGAGCATGCGGTTTGCCTAAACATGGCCTTTGTACGAAAGTCTTTGCTGATTCGTTTGATTCAGGATGCGCTCAGTCGCAACTACACCAGCGTCGGACGGGATATTTTGCAGCGAGGGTTAAACGATCTGCGTATTTTTGGTTATCGCCTGCCCGGTTATTCGGCCATAATTGACGGAATGCAGGGCTACCTGGACGCCAATATGGCGCTGCTCGACCGACGGGTACGCAAGGAGTTGTTTGTGCCCGAGCGTCCCATTTACACCAAGGTGCGCGACGAGATGCCCACTCGGTACGGACTGGGCTCTACGGTGAAAAACTGTTTGATTGCCGATGGATGTATCATCGAGGGCCGGGTGGAAAACAGCATTTTGTTCCGCGGAGTTCGGGTCGGAAAGGGAGCGGTGGTGCGCAACTGCGTGGTGATGCAGGGCAGCGATATCGGTGAAAATGCCAATCTTGCTTATGTCATTGCCGATAAGGATGTTTCGGTTCTGCCCGGCCGGGTGCTGGTGGGATATGAAACCTATCCCGCTTATGTGGCCAAAGGAACCCAGGTGTAGCGGAAACCACGCCCGGCCTTACGGCACGACGACCGGAAAGAGCAACCGGGTAAGAACTTATCTTGATTTTCTGCCAGCCGCAGAAAGGAGTCGAGACCATGAAGGTGCTTTTTGTAACCAGCGAGGCTGCGCCCTTTGCGATGACAGGGGGGCTGGGGGATGTATCCAGCGCCCTGCCCAAGGCGCTGCGCGCAAAAAAAATAGACTGCCGTGTGGTGTTGCCCTTATACCGCGATACCCCCGACGAGCTGCGCGGTCAAATGAAATTTATCGCTAGCTTTGCCGTGCCGGTAGCGTGGCGGCAGCAATATTGCGGGGTGTTTGAAGCCCGGTACGACGGCGTGACCTATTATTTGCTGGACAATGAATTTTATTTCCGCCGGCCCGGTTTATACGGATATTACGACGATGCCGAACGGTTTGCTTTTTTATCCCGCGCGGTGCTAGAAATGTTGCCGTACGTTCATTTTTTACCCGATGTCATTCACTGCAATGATTGGCAAACCGCCTTGACTTCGGTGTATTATAAACTGTTTTATGCCGGGCGCAGCGGTTATGGCGGCGCCAAAACCATGCTTACCATCCACAACATCCAATACCAGGGAAAGTACGGCATGGAGATTCTAGAGGATGTTTTCGGAATTCCGATGCAGGAAAAAAGCCTAGTGGAGTACGACGGGTGCGTCAATTTGCTCAAAGGGGGAATCGAATGCGCCGATCGGGTGACCACGGTCAGCCCAACCTATGCCAACGAGATTCGCGATCCCTTCTTTTCTCACGGACTTCACTATATTTTGAACGATCGTTCGCATAAGCTGTCGGGAATCGTGAACGGTATTGATACCGAAAGCTATGATCCGGCCGCTGATTCTAGCTTGGCCGCCGGATATTCGGCCGGGGATATTGCCGGCAAGGCGGACGATAAGCGCGCGCTGCAGGAGTGTATGGGGCTGCGCTGCGACGCGTCGATTCCCTTGATTGGCATGGTGACCCGCCTGGTGGATCACAAGGGGATTGATCTGGTCAAATATGCGCTGCAGCGACTGCTGCGGCAGGAGCTTCAAATCGTCGTGCTGGGCACGGGAGATTGGGTTTACGAAAGCTTTTTTGATGAAATGGCCCAGCGGTATGCAGGGAAGTTTGCGTTCTATAA
>CABQCM010000377.1 GCA_902462665.1 uncultured Oscillospiraceae bacterium
CCTCCGCCGCCCAGGCCAAAACTCCGGGCGGGAACAACATTACCATCGAACAAAGCACGGAATATCCCAAAAACGGGGCAATCCGAATCGGGCTTACGCTCGATAAGCCGGAAACCTTTGCCCTTTGTCTGCGCATTCCCTCCTGGTCGGCCGATTCGGACGTTGTGGTCAATGGCGTGCGTTATCCCGGGGTTCGGGCTGGATCGTACTGCGAAATCCTGCGGGAATGGAAGAACGGGGACATCGTCGAGCTGACGCTGGACATGACGATGCATTATTGGCAGGGTGAGGATTTGTGCGAAGGCAAAACGGCGGTCTATTACGGGCCTATTCTGCTCGCTCTCGACGGCCTGAACGCCAGCGAGGGAGTAAGCGCGGATTTATCGTCTTATGCATTCACTAGCGAAGACTTTGAAACCCGCATGACGGTTTCCGACGGCAGCCCGACCAACTGCTGGCTGTATTTCGACGTTACGACCGCACAGGGAGAAACCGTTCGGCTGGTCGATTTTTCCAGCGCTGGCCAGTACAGGCAACCGTATGTCAGCTGGCTTACGGTAGAACATGATCTGCCGTATACTCCGTTTATCAAGGGAGGGCTGCCCCAGTGGAGCGCCCGCACGGCGCAAAAGACGCATGAAGTTCATTTGTTGCCGTCCGAAGGGGGGAATGTGTCGGTTTCTTCCCGCTCGGTTCTGCATGGCCGCGGCGTTGAAATTCAATCGACAGCGGCAGAAGGTAAGGTACTGCTGGACGTAGTGGCCAATGGCGTCAGTTTGGGAGCGTGCGAAAATGTGATTTTGCCCAATGTGTGCGGCGACGTGGTGGTCTCCGCGGTGTTCGGCGAGCCGGGGGAGAAGCGTTGCCTGATTATGACGGAGCCGGCCGAACGCGGCGTCATCACGCCCAGCACCCAGTCGGTTACATTCGCAGCGGAGCAGGAAATCGTTTTTCAGCCCCAAAGCGGCTGCTTTGTGGATGCGGTATTTTTAAACGGCAGATATCTCGGTCGGGCCGGACGCTTGCGGCTGCAAAAGGTAGAAAGTCATTGTCTCGTCACAGCGCGTTTTGGCCGGTTTGGGGATTTGGATGGCAACGAATCAATCGACGCTGCGGATGCGCTGCGTGCGCTGCAGCATTCGGTACAGCTTGTTACGTTGGATTCCACACCGGCTTTGGCAGCCGATGTGAATGCCGACGAATCGATTGACGCCGCAGACGCCCTGCTTATTTTACAACATTCGGTCGGCCTGATTAGCGAGTTCCCGGCCGACCGTGTGGACAATACCCGCATCGATATCAAATAGAAAGGATGAAAGCTGTATGAAACGAATCGTTGCGTCAATTTTAGCGGCAGCCCTTCTCTTAGGGTGCTGCCTGGGGGCATCGGCATGGACGCCGCCGCAAGATGAGGGCGGCCTCGACCTCGGCGGACAATGGTACCGCTCCGAGGGAGTAGGCGGCGCTTATGTGATTCAGGAGGATGAAAGCGTGCTGCACACCGACACGGGCTGGTTTTGCCAGCGCGCCTACATTCAGGAAATCGGCAGCGACTGCACCGTGGAAATGACCTTCACGCCGGCCAGCGAATACGTCTATTGGGGCGTTGTTGCCCGGCTGGACAACCCGGTCATGCCCCAGGAGATGGGGAACGGAGAGTGCGTTGTCGCCCGGATTCTGGGTACCGACGGGCTTCAGGTTACCGGCCAGGCCGGAGGAAACACTCCCATCGCAGATTATGCCGGCGGGCAGAAATATGTACTGCGCATGGTGCTGTCCGGCTCCCAGGTGAGCGTTTATCTCAACGATATGGGAACCCCCGTCACCACCGTTACCAATGAAAATACGGGAAAATATGTTGGATTTTACCTTGCGCAGGGGTCCGGTTCGATCATCCATTCCTATAAGGTAAACGGCAAAACCCTGCTTGGCAAGGCGGAAGAGACCCCCGACATTATTTCGCCGGAGAGCCTCGATCCCAATCTGGGCAATGGAGAGGAATGGTATATCCCGAACGGCGGGGGCGGCGCTTATGTGGCTCAGGAGGATGGAAGCGTGCTGCACACCGACACGGGCTGGTTTTGCCAGCGCGCCTACATTCAGGAGGTCGGCAGCGACTGCACCATTGAAATGACCTTCACGCCGACCACCGAACACGTCTATTGGGGCATTGTTGCCCGGCTGGACAGCCCGACCGCCATGCCCCTGGAGGTGGGGGAAGGGGGCTGCGTTACCGCCCGAATTCTGGGTACCGAATATGGCCTTCAGGTTACCGGCCAGGCCGGAGAAAACACTCCCCTCGCGGATTATGCCGGCGGGCAGAAATATGTACTGCGCATGGTGCTGTCCGGCTCCCAGG
>CABQCM010000378.1 GCA_902462665.1 uncultured Oscillospiraceae bacterium
GGCGGGGGGAGCGGACAGTACAGCAACCTCCGAATCCGTATTGTTTGTCGACTGGGCGACAGAAACGGGCATTTCCGTTTCCATGTCCGATGGCAGGACATCTTCGGACGCTGGCGCGGTTTCGGATATTTCGTCGCCGGTTATCGGAGAGGATACGTTGCGTTCTCCAGTGGGCGCAGGGCTTTGTTTACATCCAACGACGGACAGGCAGAATAGAAAAACCAGCAGCAAAGATAACAGCTTGTTCATGACAAACCCTCCTTTGTTAATAGTTGTTGGACACATAGCTTCGCATCTCCGCAAGACAGTAGCTGCAATAGAGCTTTTGATAGTGATTGCTCCAAAAAATATTGTGATTGTTCATCATGCAGGCGGCGGGACGGTGAACACTACTTTCATTCTGATACTGTTTGAAGGTTTTACAAGTAAGTTCCGAGCATATTCCAAGCTGACCAGCCCGGCAGGTACCATTGACCTCTTCGTGATAATGATCGATTGCGCCCCATGCATGAGACATTTCGTGGATATAAACCGCCTGTAAGTTTGGAAGATGGTCAAGGATATGAATATGCCCTGGGCCGGCAGAAGATACCATAGCATTGGAACGGTTCTCTTGGGTAGAGGTTCCTCTGCGATACAGATATGCTCCCGACCAAAGCGTGTTGACTCGGTTGACCGTATTGGTAACCGGGTATGCATTTCGAAATGCATCGCATTGCGCCGAATTATCGGTACAGTGCAAAACGTTTCCGTTTTGGTCCGTGTATTGATGGCCGGTTGCGGAGGAGGTACATCGAATCGAGGATGTCACGCTGGAACCGTTGCCCTCCCGACAGGCGTCGGCAAGCGACTGGTACGGCAGCATGCTCCCATACTGTATAGAGACCCCAAGCAGAGAACCAAAGACCTGTGTGGCAGCCGCGCGCGCATCTCCGATCAGGCACGCCGGATGGGGATTGCAAACAAAGTCTCCTAGTTCGTACTTTCCTGTTTCCGGATTTACAAAACCGAAAGAATCCATTGTATTGCGCAGGGAAAACGATGCGTCATAATAGTCGTTAAAGGTGCGGCCGACCAGCCGATGAAGCCGCCAGCGATTTCCGATGGTAGAAGTGGTAATGTCAACGTCGTCAGCAGACGACGTGCTGTTGTTGGAGTCACCTTCGACCGTCAGACAGCGCGAAGGCTCCGCCTTGTTGATCAGAGTATACATTCCTTCGCCGTTTTTGATGATATACCATCGTTGCGCACTGGAGGCAGTCGCGGTTCTGGTTTGCATTATTAATTGATAACCGTTTTTACTCCACACGAGTGTGCTGTTGTTTTTGTGACGGATTTCATATTCTCCATTTTCTTTATAAACAATTACAACCTGTTGGCTGCTAGCGCTAAACTTATTCTGCTTTATGACGGTACCGCTGCTGGGAGAACTGGTTGCGCTCAAACCGTTGGCGTTATAAGCATTTTGTACGCAATAGGTAGCGCCGCTTTGAATGTCTTCGGTTGGGCCGGAGGGAAGGGTAGAGGGGGCAGAGTAATCTTTCCAAAAAGAATGAATCAGTTTCGTGCTGTATTGATTGATCAGTAAGGCGTCAGAAGCGTCGATGACGCCGTCATCATTGACGTCGGCAGCACGTTCTTGCAGATGCGTCAGACTGCCGCCGCTTCCAACGGAATATTGCAGGGCGATCTGTGCATCAGCTGAGTCGATGGCTCCATCTTGGTTGATATCCCCCAGTACGACCCATTCGGTTGTCAACTTGTTCCCATTGGGGTTGCTGATGGTGAAATGTTTCTCGTCCACATCCCAAAAGCTTAAAAAACGGCATTCGAGCAAAAGATCGTCACAGCGAACTTGATAATATGCCGGGCCGACGCTGACATTACCAATGGTGCGGCTGGGTCCATACGATTTGCCGATATAATGGTACTGGATATCCAGCAGGACGCTATTGTTGGCGTTCATGGAAACATCGGTACTCATGTCGCCGTTATAGGCCAGTTCCTCCGAGCAGCGCATTCCCTTGCAAGTGCGCAAAAAGGCCTGATTATAAGAAATGGTAAAAGAGATGTCGCGTTTAGCGTCCTGTGCACCCACATTTACATACCAGATAATGTTTTTATCCTGTCTGGACGAGGCGGCGAGCTCGGGAGGAAGATTAGTGGCGGGCAAAGAAATTCCGGTGTCTGCGACCGGTGCGGAGGCGCTGGCTGGTGCACTCATCCCCAGAAGAAGCGCCAAGCACGCCATGATGCGAAGTATGCGTGACCGATGCACCAAAGAGTTCATTTGCAACTTCCTTTCCTTTTTGTGGGAAATGCTTCCATATATATTGTATTTAA
>CABQCM010000379.1 GCA_902462665.1 uncultured Oscillospiraceae bacterium
CGTTGCGGTAGAGGGTCATGAAGTTGTCGTCAAAGTTGTAAATTGCGACGCCGACCTTGTAGGTCTTGGCTCCGCCGCCGCCGGCGCAGGCAGCCAGTGCGAACACCATAACCAGCGCCAAAAGAATAGCCACTACTTTTTTCATTGAATCTTCCTCCTTCAAATTCCAGGGGAGAACCGGATCGTTTTCCGCTCCCCTGTATTTTTAATTATACTGAACTTTGCGTTCAGTTGAATAGATTTTTCATTCACGAATATGGACAAATCTCCCCTGTTATTTCCTATAAAAGGAAATAATTTTGTACATTTTATACAAAATGGCCGGGAAACGAAGAAACAATAGGAGTTTTCAAAGATTTTTGCAGTGTATTTTTACAGATTTCTACTTTCTTCTGGACATTCCGGTACCGGAGACGGCGGAAATGCGCCGTTGGACGGCGTATTCTTTGGGCGAAATGCCCTTGAGTTCACGAAATACACGGGAGAAATAGAAGGCATCCTCAAAGCCTGCGGCTGCGGCAACTTCCTGAATTGTGCTGTCCGCCTCGTGCAGCAGCTCGCAGGCGCGCTCAATGCGGTATTCCAGCAGAAAGCGCTTCGGGGATTTGTGATAACGCTCGACAAAGTGGCGGTAGAGGCTGCTCTGGCTGACGGAAACATAGGCCGCGACTTCGCCGATGCTGATCGGCTCGCGGTAGTGCAGCATGATATATTCCGCGGCCAGCCACGCGCTGTCGCGCTGTTCCTGCTGCTCGCGGCGGGTATCCGCCGTCCGGACCAGAAAGGCGGCCAGCTCATAGAGCTTGGCGGCCATCGTCAGGCGGTCGGCGTAGCTCAGGCCGTAGCTGCGGTAGAGCGCCTCCATGCGGGTCCGGATACCGGCGCTGCCGCGGCCGCGCAGCACGGGCTGCTGCTGCGTGAAGCCGATCTCCTCCACGCAGCCCGGCGCATCAAAGCCGTTGAAGCCGACCCACAGGTATTCCCATGGCTCAAGCCTGCTTGCGCGGTATTCCACGCGGGTGTGGGGATAGATCATGAAGGCATCGCCGCCATGCAGATGCCAGGTGTCATTTCCACAGTGGTATTCGCCCTCGCCGCTGACGACATAGTGCAGGAGAAAGTGGTCGCGCTCGCCCGGCCCCCAGCCCTCTCCCTTGCCGCATTTCTGGCTGCCGGTGCTCTGGATCAGCAGCAGCGGTGTACGGGCTTCGAGTTTGATGGAGTCCTTGTAATGCTCGTCCTGATAAACGCCCATGCTTATCCCCTCCTTTGCATTCATTATATCTTAAATTATTCCTGAATACCAGTGATTTGTCCTGTTATTTTTTGGGAAAAGAGCTGACGAAATCACCATAGCGCGGGGGGATATTCTTTCCGGGAAGTGTCCTGCCAAAAACACATTTTTGGCGAGGATGTGCACCGTCGATGACTGGAAATTTTTGGCGATGTCATTTCAAACCGCTCGGAGCGATTTTTGCGGGAATACTATAGAAAAAAGGGGGAGTTTTTATGCAAATGAGCAATGCGGAATACAGCCGGCTGGTCGACCGGATGGCGCCGAAATCCAAGCTGTGGAAGGATCTGTTCAACGCTTTCTGGACGGGCGGCCTGATCTGTACGCTGGGCCAGCTGCTGATGAACGGTTTCACCGCCGCGGGACTGGACAAGCAGACGGCCGGGTCGGCGGTGAGCATCTGTCTGGTGTTTCTTTCCGCCGTTCTGACAGGTCTTGCCGTCTACGACGACATTGCAAAGCTGGCCGGCGCCGGAACGCTCGTGCCGATCACGGGCTTCGCCAATTCCATCGTTTCACCGGCGGTCGAGTTCAAAACCGAGGGCGTCGTGCTGGGAACCTGCGCCAAAATGTTCACCATCGCCGGGCCGGTGCTGGTGTTCGGCACCTGCGCCAGCGCGATCTATGGCCTGATCTACTGGCTGTGCAGCCGGGTGTTTTGAGCCGAAAACACCGCAAAACCGGGAAAACGTGCAAAACCGGGGGAAGCGTGAAATTCTGCTTGCTTTTTGTTCCGTCCGCAGGTATAATAAAAAGGTAAATTTGCCGGTGTGATGGAATTGGCAGACGTACGGGGCTCAAAATCCACAACGCCGTTTCATACCGCTATGGCGTAAACCCTTGATTTTACGGGGCTTTTTTACGAATTGAATAAGTGCTTTGGTTTTAATGTCCCTCCACGATGTCCCTCCGATTTCTCGGATAGGACATCGGGAGATGACTTAAAATAATAGATGCCGGTGTGTTGGAATTGGCAGACGAGGCGGACTCAAAATCCGTTGGGCTAATAACCCGTGCGGGTTCGACCCCCGCCACCGGCACCA
>CABQCM010000380.1 GCA_902462665.1 uncultured Oscillospiraceae bacterium
CGTTCAGTTCCGTAGGCGAGCTGCGGAAACCGAGCGTGATTTGCCAGACAATCAGCTGAGTGGCGCTGTAGCAGGCGTTGGCATCTTTAGACGTCTCCAGATCGGTACGATTTGGATAGCCATAGGTGAGAGCAAGCGCCAGCAAGTCCTTCTGTTCCGCTGAAAGCTGTTCGTATTTGTTCCCATGTGTCGCGTTGCTGGAGCCGGCATAACTGGTATCATCCGGCAGAGGGACACCATGTTCAATGCAGTAGCAATACACGTAGTCCTGGCCGTATACCCACTGGGATTTGTCCGAAGTGAGGCCTGGGCGCTTGGCTGTGTAGTCGTGCATATTCCGGACCAGCGGAGCGACCGCATAGCCGAAGGGATTGTCTTCGGCGCGCAGCCCGTAGCCGGCCGTGAATGCGTTGCCTTCCGCGTCGGTCAGGGTGTAGTCCCAGCTGACCTCGCACTTGGAAAGGTCCATCGTAACGTCAGCGGCAAAGGCTGTCGTCGGGAGAATCCCAAGAAGCATCACGGCCGCCATCAGCAGAGAGAGCAGCCGTTTTTTTGTTTTTCTCATAGATAACCTCCTAAATTTGGGCGCAAAAAAGCGCCATTCCGAAGAATGACGCTCGTTTGCGCAATTTTCAATTTTATTTATCCGTACAGGACAACAAAGGCGGTATCGCCGTCTACCATTACCTGCATGACTTTGTAATGGGCCGAATGGGCGGGAACGCCGTTGCCCGGATCAGTAGATGTTTTCACAATCTTGTCAATATGATACTTCAACATCTCGATGGTGCCGTCAACGCCCTCGTATTTGACACGAGGCGTTCCCATCCAGCCGGCTCCGCTCTCCCAGCTGAACTCCAGCGAATCGTCCCAGACAAAGGTAAAACCCTTTGCTGCATAGCTTTCCGCATAGGCCACCGCCTCACGGATGATTCGGGCGTATTCGGTTTCCATATCCCGCTCCGGCTGACTTGCAGTCTCCGTTGGTTGAGATGTAGTCGGTTCGGGTTGATCGGATACCGGCAGTTCCGGTGTAGTAGGTTTTTCCTCCGAAGGCGGCGTTATCGACGGGGTGGACGAAGCAGATGCGGAGGAAGAACTGCCGCTGGCGCTCTCCGGAGGATTGGTTTGTTCCGGCGCTGCCGTTGGCTTTTGCTCCGCAGGTGCGGTTGGTTTTTGTGAAGTCGCAGCCATGGCGTCATCCGGCTGACTGGCGGAGGACGAATCTTCCGCCACATCGGATGATGGGGCGGAGAAAGTATCACCGGTGTCTGAAGATGACGAATCCTCTGATGATATGCTCTCATCGCGGCCGGTATTCATAGTAGATGCTTCGGAAATGGTTTTTGCTGTATCCGATGCTGAAGAAACGGCGGCGTCCGAAAACTCATCCGACCGGCAGCCTGTAAAAGCAGCTAGCAGAGTTATAAGCAAGACGAATAGAAATTTACGCATAGCGTATCCCTCCCAGAACTGAATTTTCGTCTTTACTTTCTATATACGACCAAACGCCGCTGTTTTTCAACAATCAGAGATTTTGACGAATAATACGAGTAATGATCCCCATCGCTACTCCGCGCTCTTCATCAATACTGGTAACGACAAAGCTGACGTCGTCCTTCTTTCCGGGACGGCGGCGGTCGTAGCAGGAATGGGCGATAGCGTTGACGCCGTTGGTAAGCCGGATATACACCACGCCCTTGTGGACGTCGGTAACCGTGCCGGCGTATTTGCTTTGAATCCGGCACAGGCGGAGATTGTCCTGCCGGGCGTCGGATACACTGCGCAGATCCGCCTTGATGGAAATATGCTCAATATCCTCCCGGTTGACACTGAGAACACGCACCTGCACCTGATCGCCTACCGAAAAGCGGTCTCGGGCGTCGCCGATCCAGTCCCAGGATAAATCGCGTGCCATAACAGAGCACTCCACACCGAACGCTTCAATGCGGATGGCTTTTTCGGCGGTGGCGATGATCCTGGCCTGAATAATCCGGCCATCATAAATGCGGTACTCTCCGGCATCATCGGTGTCCATATAGAAGGTTTTGCGCTTTTTCAGCATAGCTTCCTTGCGGCTGGCAACAACACTGCGCGTCTTGGAATCAATCCCATTGACGACGAAATCGATCTCCGCCCCCAGCATACGGCTGAGCAGCTTATGCTGGCGGACAATCATGGCGTTGTAGGCATCCCCTGTGAGGTTGTTCTGGTATCCCATCACCATCTCCTTGAGTGGAATAACGACGCGAAAGCCTTTATATTCCACGATGGCGATAGTCTTCCCGCTGTCCGTCTGCTCCAGGCCGCCGAGCGTCCCGG
>CABQCM010000381.1 GCA_902462665.1 uncultured Oscillospiraceae bacterium
CTCGAACGATTGCCGCCGAAGCTGCCGCCAGAACGACCTCCAAAGCTTCGTCCTCCGCCGGTGCGGCCACCACCGAAGCTGCCGCCAGAACGGCCGCCGCTAAATCCACCGCCGCTTCTCCCCATCATAAAACCGCCTTTCCCGATTGGAAGGATATCCCGTTATACCCCGGAATCCATTGCTTGCTATGGTATCGGGCCTCGTCTCTCTTCGGATGAAACGCGGCTGTCGTCTCTGCATACGCTCACACGCCTTTGGGATCCGAATCTCCCAGATAGGCCTTGCGAACCTGCTCGTTGTCCATCACTTCGGCCGCGTCCCCTGCGAGCACAATCCGGCCCGTTTCCAACACATAGGCACGATTGGAAATCGCCAATGCCTTTTTGGCGTTCTGCTCAACCAGCAAAACGGTCGTACCATTTTGATTGATCGAACGAATGATATCAAAAATCTCGCTGACTAGCAAAGGAGACAAGCCCATCGACGGCTCATCCATAAGAATAATCTTAGGTTGGGACATCAATGCACGCCCCATCGCCAACATCTGCTGTTCGCCGCCCGACAGGGTGCCGGCAATCTGGCTCCGGCGCTCTTTCAGCCGCGGGAAACGCTCGTACACCATTTCCAAATTTCTCTTAATCTCGACATTATCGCTGCGGGTATACGCACCCAAACGCAGATTATCATAAACCGAAAGCTGGGCGAAAATCCGGCGTCCCTCGGGCACCTGCGCCATCCCCTTCGATACAATTTTATGCGCGGGGGTGCGAGTTAAGTCGGCCCCTTCAAAAACAATGGAGCCGCTTTTGGCCTTCACCAGACCGGACACCGTATGCAAAATGGTTGTCTTGCCCGCGCCGTTGGCACCGATGAGGGAAACGATCTCTCCCTCGCCTACCGTAAAGGAAACGTCCTTGATTGCGTGAATGCCGCCGTAATAAACATTCAATCCCGAAATCTCCAGCAGAGCCATCGTATATCCCCCCTATTCTCCAAGATAGGCCGTAATGACCCTAGGATCACTCAGTACATCCTCGGTTTTGCCCTGCACGAGCACTTGCCCAAAATTGAGCACCGTTAACTCCTCGCAAATGCCCGACACCAGACGCATATCGTGCTCAATGAGCAAAATGGTCATATGGAATTGATCCCGCACAAACCGGATGGTCTGCATCAGCTCCTCCGTTTCGTTGGGGTTCATTCCCGCAGCGGGTTCGTCCAGCAAAAGCAGCTTTGGATTGGTAGCCAATGCTCGGGCTATCTCGAGTTTTCTCTGCTTCCCGTAAGGAAGGTTGGAGGACAGGTAATCGTATTCCCCCTCCAATCCAAACACCTCAAGCAGCTCCATCGCCCGCTGGTTCATCGCCTTTTCCATTTTAAAATAAGAAGGCAGACGTAAAATTCCTGCTGCAGTCGAATATTTGTACTGATTGTGCAGCCCGACCTTAACGTTATCCAACACCGACATATCCTGAAACAAACGAATGTTTTGAAAGGTGCGGGCAATGCCGGCCTTATTGATCTCGGCCGTTTTCATTCCGGTAATATTACGGCCGTCGAGCACAATTTGCCCGGTGGTGGGCACGTATACGCCGGTCAGCATATTAAAGACCGTGGTTTTTCCGGCTCCATTGGGTCCAATCAGGCCATAAAGCTGGCCTTGCTCAATGGTCAGATGAAAATCATCCACCGCCCGCAAACCGCCAAACGAGATTCCCAGATTGGTAATTTCCAGCAGCGCCATCATTGAACCCCCTTTCTCTTTCCCTTAAAAGACCGCGTCAGCAATCCTCGAAACCTAAGCTTCTCTCGCACACGATCAAATTGGGGACTGGAATTGAAAATCATCAACGCAATCAGTACAATGGCGTAGATGAGCATGCGATAATCCTGCAAACCGCGCAGCAGTTCGGGCAAGATCGTCAGGATGACAGCCGCGATCATGGATCCGCGGATGTTTCCCAGTCCTCCCAAAACCACAAAGACAAGAATCATAATGGACATGTTATAGCCAAAGTTTTTCGGCAGAGCAGTCAACGTGGACAAATTGTGTGCGTACAGCACTCCGGCAATCCCCGCCAAAAAGGCCGAGGTAACAAAAGCGATCAGCTTATATTTCGTTACATTCACACCAACCGACTCGGCCGCAATGCGATTGTCGCGGATGGACATCACCGCCCGACCGGTGCGCGAATGAATCATATGCAGCACAATCACCAGCGTTAACAGCACCAACACAAAACCAACGATAAAGTTGGAATCGCGCGGCGCGCCGGTGATGCCCATAGCGCCGTTGATGATAACCCGCCCG
>CABQCM010000382.1 GCA_902462665.1 uncultured Oscillospiraceae bacterium
CTCCCACCTCGGGCGTCATTTACGTTCAGCCCGCGCCGTGGAACGAAACAGTGTCGCTCAAAATCATGCACAATAATTTTGCGGATATTGCCACCGTGCAGCTTCCCATTGAGGTGGAGACCGATTCCCTTTCCATCGAGCTCAACCCCTATAATGAGAACTATCACATCAAGGAGGACGGCACCCGCGAGCCTCTGCTCATTTCCCAAAGCATGATTGACATGCGCGGCAATGTGCAGATGGGGCCGGATGCTTTGAGCACCGGTGTCAACGACCTACTGAATATGAAGGATGCCGGCATCAATATGCTGACCTCCACCATGTCCTTTGCTTATGACAACCGAATCAACGACTCCTATAAGTTCATGATGGACGCTCTTCGCGTACTTGGCATTGATATGGAGGGATTTAGCCATTATCCCTACAACTACGACCCCACGATTACCAAAGCAAGGGCCATCTGCGGAGGGAAAATCCCCGATGCGACCATCGGTTCCTTTGGCTATCGGGGGATGAACCAGGCCAACGGTATTTTGGCCAAATACACCCTGCAGCGCTACGGCGATCTGTTCTGGGTGCGGGGCGACGGGGTGCTGCCCATCGCGGCGGAGGATACCCGCGGTTGGCTGACCATCGATCATGACTGGCGGTTTGGACTAAAGACAGCCTCTTCCATTGAGCAATATCAGGCATGGCTGCAAACTGTTTATACCGATATCACCGAGCTCAACGCCGCCTATGGCTCCAACTACGGTTCCTTCAGCGAGGTTGACCTGCGTCAGGAAGGCGTTTATGAAGAAACCCATATGGGAGCCTACACTCACATCAATTCCACCGGCGTATTCCAGGAAGGCAGCCGCGCTATGGCCGAGCTGGATGTTTACCGCACGCTGGCGAGGCTAGGCGACTACAAAGAGATGTTTGCCACGGCCGGCATCAAGCAGGAAGATACCCGGCTTTGGATTCGGTATGAGGGTACCTCCTGGCTGGCCGCTGGGATTTCGCCCTCCACCACCAATTCGCACTACCGTCAGTTCTATCAGGAGCAGCGCCGCAACGCGGTCATTCCGGAAATTCTGGCGGCCTCCAACGTGGTCTTTGGCGGCAGCAACTACGATGGTATGCCGCTGAGCCCGACGGAGGTATACGAGATGACCAAGCATTCGACCCAGGTCGGCCTGACCATGGCGAAGCTGCCTATGATCGCCCAGATGCGCGATATTATCATCAATCCGATCTACGGCGAATCTAAATACGTTAAGGACTACAATTTGGCCGATACTTCCCTCAAAGGGGCGGTGATTTCGACCACGGTGGCCTTGTATCCCTATCTCAAGGCGATGTATGAGGGCGGCGGCGTACCGGGCGTGATGTGGCAGGATTATCATTGCGACGGTTTTGTCACCTCCTCGCAGTACAAAGAGTTGAAATTCTATACGCAAAAGATTCAGGAGATGCTTGCTACCGAAGACGGCAAGGAATGGGCCACCAATTTTGAAGCGCCATCCCGCGCCTTTGAAGAGGACGCTCAGGAGATTTGGAGCTACCCGGAGGAGTATATCCGAAAGGTGTTTGCCGAAACGCCGCGCGATTGCCACTTCGATCGTCCTTATGTAAAATAAACAGGCTAAGTCAAAGCAAAAAATAAAACACGGGATGCGCCGGAACCATGGTTCCGGCGCATCCCGTGTTGTTTGTAATCCTCCTTGGCTAAGCGGGAAAACAATGATAAAAAATCGGAGCAAGCGATACATCGCTTGCTCCGACGTGTAAAGGTGATACAAAAAAGATTGTCTCGGGAAATAACACAGGGGATTCGAACTCTTACAACGTTACGAAATCAAGCAATATCAACCTGCCGTCATCCATACGCTTATTCATCAAATTAAATTTAAATGCTCTATCATCGAGTGCATTTACAAAATAATTGGAAATTATCAAAATTAATTATTTTTCTGGATCGTCAGACCAATCATGTGCAGAATCGATTCCATTGGCAATTTCCCATTCGATATGACATTTCCGCGCATGCTCAACTGCCGGATTACCTGAATTATCGATAGCGCTGGCACCGTCGGTAACAATAAAAAAATTCAGGTTATACCGATTAGCCAATTCTGTTACTTCTAAAACAAACTGTCTCGCCTGTATCATTTTTTCGTCCACCTTAATCACCTCATAATGATATTATCATTGTTCTATATTGAAAGAAGCCGACTGCTTTACAGCAATCGACTTCTTTCGACATTCATCTGGAGCAGGTGAAGGGAATCGAACCCTCGTGTTCAGCTTGGGAAGCTGACATTCT
>CABQCM010000383.1 GCA_902462665.1 uncultured Oscillospiraceae bacterium
CACTCCCGCACGTCGCACACGGCTGCCAGCGACATGCCGGTAATCCGATGATCGTACAAAGTCAATGCGTGGGCGCTGCCCATGTTGCCAATACCGATGATTCCCACGCGTACTTGTTCCATTGAGGTTCCCTCCTTTTTGTCGGATATGCCTACAAGCATTCTCTCAGCGCCTGAGCCGCCGCGTCAAAGGCGGCGCGCGGGGTGGGATATGCGTTTTCCACCTCGCTCTTTTGCCCCTGTTCGAGCTGCTCCAGCCCGTCGAAAATCGCCAGATGAGGCTCCAAAGTCAGCACCTCGCCGCCCTGTCGCCCGAAGGCACGGATGAGTTCAGGAAGATGTCCTTCACCATGCCCAGCGGGAACAATCCCGCCGTTTGACCGGCAATCTTTGATGTGGAGATAGTGGATATAAGGGGAAAGCCGTTCGAAGGCCGGCAGCGTATCCTGACCGCACTGTAGAAAATTTGCAGGGTCAAAAACCGCTTTGAGGGCGGGGAGCGAACGGTGGATGTCCTCGCAGCGCACTGCGGTATCGCCGTAGATTCCCTTTTCGTTTTCATGACAGAGGACAATCCCGCTGCCCGCGGCCGCCTGCGCCATGCGCTCGAGACGTTCGAGTACTTCATCGCGGCATTCTTCTGCCGTTGCGCCGTCGGTAAAAAAGCTGAACAGCCGCAAACAGCGCGCCCCCAGCGTTCGGGCCAGCTCCAGCGTATGGCAAAACAAATCAAGGTGAGGGGAGAATGGCTCGCGAATGCTGATTTTACCGCAGGGGGAGCCGACCGACCAGACCGTGATGCCTTCTTCGCTCAGACGCTTGGATAGGGCGGCGGCCTCGTTGAGACTCAATTCGGTGATGTTGCGGCCTTCCACACCCCGGATTTCCAACCAGGGGATTTGATTGGCGTGCAGCGCGTCGATTTGCTCTTGTATGCTCACGCCTGCTTCGTCGGCAAAGGCGCATAGGGTGAAGCGGTCCATGGGGATTCCTCCATTCCGGCAGGAACTCGTTTTTGGGGGCGGATGATATCGCCATCTTGCCACGCTTTATAAGTCGATGCCGTTTATTTTCGTATCGCTGCGTTACACTCCGCTATCCAATGTATAGCTACGTTACACTCCGCTATACGCGGAAAAGCCGCCGTCGACCGGGACGACAATGCCGGTGACAAAGCCCGATTGCTTTGGATCGGTCAGCCAGCGCAGAGTGCCGCACAGCTCCTCGGGCCGGCCAAACCGTCCCATCGGGGTGGCGCGCAGGATCTTATCCGTGCGGGGAGTGGGATTCCCCTCTGCGTCAAACAACAGCGCGCGGTTTTGATGGGTAACGAAAAATCCGGGAGCAATGGCGTTAACGCGAATGCCCTGCGGGGCAAAGTGTACAGCCAGCCATTGGGTGAAGTTGGAAACGGCCGCTTTGGCCGCGCTATAAGCTGGAATTTTGGTCAGCGGACGAAAGGCGTTCATCGAAGATACGTTGAGCACGCAGCATCCCTCCCGCGACAGCATATCCGGTACAAACACCTGGGTCGGCAGCAGGGTGCCCATTAGGTTGAGGTCAAAGACGAATTCAAAATTCTCCCGCTCCAGGCCGAAAAAGGTAGCGATATCCTTCCGCTCCTCGTCGCCTGGTTCCAATACCTCGTGGCTGGTGGTACACTTCGGGCTGTTGCCGCCCGCGCCATTGATCAGGATGCTGCACGGCCCCAGTTCTTGCGAAATACGCCCGTGTACCTGCGTAAGGCTTTGACGGTTTAGCACGTCCGCCTCGTAAGCAACGGCTTTTCCGCCGTCAGCGGTGATTTCATCGGCCACAGCGGCGGCAGTCCCGAAATTTTTGTCCAGCAGAGCGCAGGGATACCCTTCGGCGGCCATGGCTTTCGCGAAGGTGGAGCAGAGCACGCCGCCTGCGCCGGTGATAACGACAACTGGCTTCATTTTGGTTCCTCCTTTATATCGACAAGGGTGTATTGCGTTTGCAGCGGGCCATTGCTGGCAGCAGATTTTAAGACGGCGGCGTGTATGCCTCCACCGCCTCAAACAGCCCGGTGAGATAGGACGCGCCAAGCGCACGATCGTACAGCCCGTAGCCGGGACGACCTTCTTCCCCCCAAATCATGCGGCCGTGATCGGGGCGGACATAACCGTCAAATCCCGTTTCTACCAGCGCACGAACGATCGCCAGCATATCGAGCGAGCCGCAGCAGGAGGGGTGACCGACCTCTTCGAACTGGCGATACCCGGTATGATGGATGTTGCGCAGATGAGCAAAGGGAATGCGCCCCTCCAACCGGCGAATCATAGTG
>CABQCM010000384.1 GCA_902462665.1 uncultured Oscillospiraceae bacterium
CCATCTCCTCAATCAGTTTGAGGTATACCTGCGTTTTACCGCTGCCGGTCACGCCGTAGAGCAACGCTGCCGCCGCCCCGCCGCGCGAATCGGCAAGCAGGCCGTCGTAGGCCGCCTGCTGCTCGGCGTTAAGCTGGATGGGGGTGGTATCGGTCACCCGGGCGTCGCCGTAGGGATTGCGAAGCACGCTCTGCTCGAACAGCTCGGCCATCCCGTTGCGGGCCATGGTGGAAATCACCCCCGGTCCCACCCCGGTGAAATAGCAGACCTCCTTGACCGACGCTTCCCCTACCTGCTCCAACAGCTCGGCCACAGCCTGCTGCTTGGGGGTAAGACGACGCTGCGCTGACAGCTGTTCCAACGGGGCGCACAGGCGCACCGAGCGCACGGTAGCGTCCGTCCCCTTTTGTACCGCCCGCTCGTCCCGGCGCAGCAGTCCCCGCTCCGCCAGCTTTTCCGGCAGACCGCAATCCAAAGCCAGGCCGAGCGCGGATAACAGCTTCTCCCGGCCAATGCCGTCGCGTCGGGATGCAGCCGTTTGCAAAAGCTGTCGTTCGTCCGCGTCAAGGCCACCCTCATGTTCCAGTGCCGAACGGCCTTCTTCGGTGAGCAGATAGCAGCATTGCAAACGAACGCCCATCCCTCCCGGCAGCATGGCCCGGGCCGCTTCAAACAGAGTACAAAAACAATGCTCGCTCAGCCAGGGAACCATGCGCAGAAGCTCCCCCGTCAGCACGGGAGCGGAATCCACCAATGCGGCAATCTCCTTGAGGGAAATCTGTGGCTGTGCCTCTTGCCCGACCGAAAGCACCATAGCCTGCCGGGTACGGTTCCCCCCGCCAAAGGGGACCAGCACCAGGCATCCAGGAAACACCCGCCCCTCCAGCGCTGTGGGAATGGTATAAGCAAAGGGCTTGTCAAAATGATAAGCCGTTTGCTCGACCGCGACCTGAGCAACTTGGACGCCCATCATCATAACAAGCCCACCTCTTTTTCACCGGCAATACCATGCCTTCATGCCCGCGACGTTGTATCCTGGCCGTTTTGATTCTATAACGTACCGTTTTCCGGCAAATACCGCATTGTGAACCAAAATAGACCCGTCCATCTACCACGCCGGCGATGATTGATGTTGCCTTGCGCTTATTGGCATTTGGCCTCGGCCAGTTCATTAATGGCAATCGTAACCGGTTTCTCAGTCAGGATTTGCCCCTCCATCTCAGCATATTCGCTGACTTTGCGGGCGCGGCGCGCCACATCGATGACCAGCTCATAACGGCTTTCGTAGGTTTCCAGCAGCTTACCGATCGAAGGATTCAGCATTGTTCAACACCTCGTTTATCCATGGAATCATCCGCGAGACGCGGAGCTTTTCACTCTCGATGATGCTTGACAGGGACGCGACTGCGTCCTCAAGCACATCGTTGATGACAACATAATCGTAACGCTTTGCGCTTTCAATCTCGCGCGCCGCTTCCCGCAGACGGGCGGCGGCGGCCTCGTCGCTCTCGGTTTGTCGGCCAAGCAGACGGCGACGGAGCACCTCCATGCTGGGCGGCATCACAAACAGTCGAACAGCCTCCGGCAGCTTCGCGCAGATCTGGTCGGCTCCCTGCACGTCCACCTCAACAATCACTGTAAAGCCCTGCTCCAGCCATTGCTCAATCGGGCGGCGGGGTGTACCGTAATAATTACCGCAATACTGGGCGTACTCCAGCATCTGATCCTGATGAACCATATCTTCAAATTCCGCTTTGGAGATAAAGTGATACTTCTCCCCTTCGGCTTCCCCAGGCCGCATAGCGCGAGTAATCGAGGAAATAGAAAACTTTACCTCCGGGTGCCCCTGAAGATATTCACGCAATATCGTGTCCTTCCCCGAACCGGACGGGCCAGACAGAACAAAAAGACAGCCTCTATCCTTCATCGTCGAGTTCATCCTCCGCTTCCAGTTCGGTATCGTCCCCAAGACGGTTGGCCACCGTCTCAGATTGCAGATAGGTCAAAATAATGTGCCCGCTGTCGGTCACAATGACCGCGCGGGTACGCCGGCCATGGGTGGCGTCAATTAGAGTTCCCCGTTCTTTGGCGTCGGAAATAATGCGCTTGATGGGAGCCGACTCGGGGCTGACGATGGCAACCAGCCGATTGGCCGCCACCATATTGCCAAAACCGATGTTAATTAGTTTCATGCTTACGCCGTCCTTTCTGCACGGTGGGGCAAGCTATATTTTACCAAACTCAATTCGTACTATTCTAAATTCTG
>CABQCM010000385.1 GCA_902462665.1 uncultured Oscillospiraceae bacterium
CGCGTCGCGAAGGGGGACGTGATTGCCGAAGTGGATACCGACGCCACCTTAAACCAAATCGCCGCGCTCTATTCTATTTCCCCCGATAATTTAAGCTATCTCGACGATTCCGGCAACAAAGAGGTGTATTATGCCGGCAGTAGCTATACGCTGCCAAAAACGATTACAGCTCCGGTCGATGGAACCATTACCCAACTCAATCTTGAAGAAGGAAAGCTGTGCGGTATGGAATCTCCACTGGCCGTTATCTCGGCAGGAGACGGCTATACCATTATAGCAAATATCAACGAAGCGCAGATTGCACAAATTGCGCCAGGACAGCGCGCCGTGATTACCGGCAGCGGCTTTTCCGGCAGCTACGAGGGACATGTCAAATCGGTTTCCAGCTCGGCCAAGCAGGTGTTGGTCGGCGGTGCGACCGAGACGATCGTGGAAACGACCTTTGTCATCGACAATCCCGATCAATCGCTCAAGCCAGGTTTCACCGCGAAGGTAGAGGTGATTGTGGATACGGGCGAAAATGTCTTGTTGGTTCCCTACGAATCGCTCTGCCGTGAGGAAAACACGGATTTTGTCTATCTGGAGGGCGAGGGCCGCGCGGTACGCCGGAATTTGATTCTTGGCCGGGAGGTGGAGCAGGGTGTGGAGGTGCTCGCCGGGCTCGACGATGGAGAGAAAGTAATCATTACCCCCTCTGCGGTCGATCGCTCGGGTGCTTTTATTAAAACATCAGGGGGAATTGCTCCATGACAGATTCCATCTCCTTTGTCTATAAAGGTCTGCTACGCAAGCGGGGGAGAACTCTGCTCACGCTATCCGGTATTGCCGTAGGAGTGGCTTCGGTCATTATCATCGGTGCGATTGGGGCTACGGGTACCGTAGCGGTCAATCATGAACTGGATAGTCTGGGGATGAACGGCCTGTCGGTCATGTCCAAAGCCTCTACCACGGTGGATACCACGCTCAAAACGCAGGATTTGGAATTAATCCGTTCCCTTTCCTGCGTAGAAGCTGCTACACCCATTGTAGCCAATACCTCGGTTGCCTCCAACGGCTTGCACAACTGTGAAAGCGTACTGTGGGGCATTGACAGCGGTTCGCAGTCTCTGATTTCTCTGGAGGTACTTTGCGGCCGTGAACTCTCTCACTACGACATCCTCAGCGGCGCGAACGTCTGTTTGATTGATCAGGAAACCGCGCGGCAGTTTTTTCAGCGGGATAATCCGGTGGGCAAGTCCATTTCGCTCCTCGTTGGAGAAACACAGGAGCAATATGAAATTGCCGGCATCGTGCGGGCCAACAGCGGCATTTTACAAAATCTTGTGAGCGACTATATTCCCACGCTCATTTATCTTCCTTATACAAACGTGCAGAAGCTGACTGGCAGCACCGAGGTGACGCAAATTGCCGTGCAGGTGAGCGACAATGCCAACCTTGACGATGCGGCCAGGCAAATCGAAGAGGGACTTAGCAGAAGCAAGGGGATCTCCGGAGCGGTACGTACCGATAATCTGGCCAAACAGCGCGGACAATTAACCAATATGCTTTCCATCGTCTCCTTGGTTCTCACTGCCATTGCGGGTATTTCTCTGGTCGTGGCGGGTTTAGGAATTACGACCGTCATGCTGGTTTCGGTGCATGAGCGTACCCGGGAAATCGGCATTAAAAAATCGATAGGCGCTACCAACTGTCAGATAATGAAAGAATTTTTGCTTGAAGCTTCGGTCATTTCCTTAGCGGGAAGCTTGGTGGGCACTTTGCTTGGAGTGGGGCTGTGTCTGCTCGCGGGGATGTTAACCGGTATGCAGTTGGTCATCCCGCCCTCTCAAATCATCGTTAGTATTGTTTCAGCCGTGGGGGTAGGCGTCGTGTTTGGCGTGTATCCAGCGCGCAAAGCAGCGAGACTGCGCCCGGTGGAAGCGCTGCGGCACGAGTGATAAAGTCACGAGGCTGCACCATATGGTGCAGCCTCGTTTCATCAGTTCCTCGAAAATTCAGCGGTTCAGCTGCGGCGTAATGGAAATGTTAACGAAACATAGCCTCTACCTGCTGTTTGCTAACGGCTCCTACCGACTGAGAGACCACTTGTCCTTGCCGAACCAGTACTAGCGTTGGAATGCTCATTACTCCAAATTGTCCGGCCAATTCCGGCTCCTCGTCAACATTGATCTTGGCTATTTTGACTTGATCTGGATTTTCCTGCGCCACCTGATCCAGCACGGGAGAAAACATGCGGCAGGGGCCGCACCAGGGAGCCCAGAA
>CABQCM010000386.1 GCA_902462665.1 uncultured Oscillospiraceae bacterium
CCATGATCTGCTCATCCATAGCGTACCAGTGGGCGCCCATAGGAGCGAGGTTGACCCAGGAAAAACCAATGTAGAACTTATCGTCGTCGGTTTTTTCTCCAGTGACCGAGTAGATTTTGTCGATGGCCTGCATCTCCGCGTAGACTGTTTTTCCGTCTACCTCGGCGATAAGATTTTTATGGATTCCCTGGGCGATTTCGTCTGCCTGCGCGGCCCACATGGCCGCATCTTCCGGTGAGCTGTCTTTGAAGTAGAGCGCCAGCTCATGCAGAGCCTGCGAAGCGTAAACATTGGTCAGAAGGTCATAACAATTGAAATAGCTTCCTTCCCGGGAATGCTCCAGGCTGGGATTGCGTAGCAGGCCAAGCTCCTCATTAAAATAGCCCGAAATGAAATAGTAGCTGGCAAAAATTTTAACCTTGTCGGTATAACGCTCAATAAACTCTCTTTTTTCGGGTGAATCCGGTGCGTTGGCCGCATACTGATACCAGGCGTGGAGAAGGAAGAAGGTGGTGTCCGCCTGCATACGCATGGAAATCGGTTTGGGATTCTGATCCATCACGTGGATGGCAAAGTTGTAAGGCTCATGATACGCAAAGGTGTAATTGAGAATTTTACGTGCCTGCTCCCAGTCGCCGCATTCCACATGGGCGAGAATCTGGATGGAGGTATCGCGCACAAACATACCGGGATAAGCGCCCGTCACCGAAGTGCTGGCATAGCCGTCTTCGGTTGTACGGTCAAACATGGACTGGCGGGTGTTGTTGAACAAAGATTTGTTTTTTTCGCTTTGCAATAAGAAGTGCACGTCGAGTTCCTCCAATTGTACGGGGAAAGTGTCAATGAGATTCACCGAATATTGGAGAATCATCAGCGCGTCGCTCGCATCAATCCGATCGTCGGTATTGACCATCGCAGCACGAGCGGCTGTTCCGGTGAGCTCAGTCAGTTGTACCGAATGCTGCAGAGCGAGCAGCGCGTCGGCAGCGTCGATTTTGCCGTCGTTGTTGATATCGCCGATGGTCAGCGAATGAACCAGCTTGTTGTAATCGGAGCAAACCGTGAGCAGCTTATCGTAATTGGTAATGAGCTTTAAGGTAGCTTCGCCATACTCGTTTACAAGTGATGTCACTTTGTCCAGCACGGCGCGGATGGCCGCTTCACTCTCCAGAGTAACGGTCGAATCCAGCGCGGCAATCGCATCAATGGCCTCCTGAATGGCGAGACCTTGAACATCGTTTTTGAGCTCCTCGATGCGCTGCTCCGCAGCAGTCAAAACGTCGTAATTGCTGACCTTGCCCTGGTCTTCGGGGGACAGATTGTCGTATTCCCTGCGCAGGCTGGCGACTGTGCTCTCGTGCGCCAGGGTAATTTCACTGGGCAAAGAGGCGATTTTATTGATGAGAAGCTGATAAGCCTCTACCTGCGTGCCTACCGCCTGGAAAGCGTTGGAATGCGGGCCCATACCCCATCCGCCGTAGGTGGGCAGATCGTAGACGAGAGAACGGCATCCCATCGTATTATCGGGAAGCAAATTTAATTTTCCCATCCATACCGCGCGCTCGGCAGAAGAAATAATGATTTCGTATGTTTCACCCTGTGTAACGGCAACCGGCTTTTCAAAGCGGAATTCCACCCATCCTGTGACCGCGTTGTCGATTTCGAAGTCTTCGCTTGCGTACATGATTTGATCGGATCCGTCTTGCTTTTCAGCGGTTTTATGCGCAATGGTAACGTTGATGACGTTGTTGGCCGCAATCTCCAAATAAGCGGCCACAGCAGTCAGTTCGTCAAAGTCGGGGATGAATTGCTGCCCGCCCGCATGATCGGGGGCAGTGAGCAGATACAGCCCGTCGGTATTGATCGTCTGATGCGTGAAAGGGGAGTCCTCCGGAAAGGCTAAAGTTTCTGTAACATAATCCATGTCGTTTTGTGCTTTGGACAGCTTGGAATAGTTTGTAACCTTCTGCTGATCTTCCGGCGACAGAGCGTCGTACTGCGCCATCAGCTCGTCCACCAAAGATTTTTTGGCGATAGTGAGCGGATAGGGCATGGCGTCGATCTTTTGAATCAAGGCCTGATAACCGCGATCCGCCTCCTGAAGCTCCGCAATCTTCACTTCGGCAGCAGTCAGCACCTCGTAATTGGTGATGTGCTGGGGCAGCCCCTCTGGCAGATTGTTGTACCGCTCCCGCAAAGACGCTACCGTCGGTGCGTCGTTCAACGTAAGCTGGTCGATGGGCT
>CABQCM010000387.1 GCA_902462665.1 uncultured Oscillospiraceae bacterium
GGCGGGCAAAAACAACGTCTATGCATTGCCAGAGCCATTTTAAAACGCCCACAGGTGCTGATTTTTGACGACAGCACCTCGGCGCTGGATCTGGGAACCGAAGCCCGGCTGAGAAATGCCCTGCGTGAGGAGCTAAAGGGTACTACTATCATTACAATTGCCCAGCGCATTGCCAGCGTCATGAATTGCGACCGTATCGCTTTGCTGGAGGACGGCCGCCTCGCCGCCTGCGGCACTCACGAAGAGCTGCTGGCCACCAGTCCCATTTACCAAGACATTTACCGCTCGCAGAGCCAGAGAGAGGAGGAATTGAAATGAGTATGCCGCCCCCTCCCCGTCCACTTGGCCGCGGTCCCCGAGGCCCTGTGATGATACAGGAAAAGCCGAAGAATACCAGAAAGACACTGGGACGCTTACTTCGTTATATTGGCAAAAGCAAATACCTCTTTTTTGCGTTGATGCTGGTTATGCTAGCCGTTACCTTTTTGAATCTGGCCGCGCCTTCGATTCAGCAGGTCGCTATTGATGCCATTACCCTTTCGGAGGGACAGCTTCATATTGATTCACACAAGCTGCTTCTCATGCTGCTTCTTTTGGCGGGAACTTTTGCGGCAGCCTCCATATTCACCTACCTTCAAGGGGTGTTTTCAGCCAAGCTGTCACAAAACACCGTACGCACCATGCGCCGTGACTTGTTCGAGCATTTGATCGCCTTGCCCATTTCTTATACCGACACACATAATCATGGCGACCTTATGAGCCGTATGACCAACGATGTCGAGAATATATCCAATACCATTTCTCAATCCATCGGCTCGCTATTGTCCGGCATACTGATGGTGATCGGCTCTTTTTGCATTATGCTTTACTACTCGCCTTTGATGACGTTGGTGAGCGTCTCCACGATTGTGCTAACGCTGCTGTGCAGCTATTTTATGTCCAAATTCATGCGCCGTTATTTTACCAAACAACAAACCTTGCTGGGGGAACTTAACGGGCACGTGGAGGAAATGGTGACCGGTTATAAAACGGTGGTTGCCTTCAACAAGCAGGAGGATTCCAACATAGAATTTCAGCGCATTGGCCGAAATTTACGCCGCTGTGGCATCAAGGCTCAGATTTTGGGCGGTTCGATGGGGCCGCTGATGAACGTCATTTCAAATTTCGGCTTTTTGCTCATTGTTTTCTTTGGAGGACGTCTGGCATTGCAGGGAGCCATCTCGGTGGGAACCATTCAAGCTTTTATACTTTATTCCAAACAGTTCACCCGCCCCATCAACGAAATTGCCAACCAGTACGCCCAAATTCAAACTGCAATTGCAGGAGCCGAACGGGTATTCGCCGTGATGGATGCCGAGACCGAATGGGATGCGCCCAACGTTCCTAAGCAACCTGCCATTGAAGGAAATATTCAATTTGAGCATGTGGTATTTGGGTATCATAAAGAGGAGCCTGTCTTAAAGGATTTAGAGCTTTCGGTTGAAAAAGGACAAAAGATCGCGATTGTCGGTGCGACCGGCTCAGGGAAAACCACCATTGTCAATCTGCTGACCCGTTTTTATGATATTGATGCAGGCAGTATCAAAATTGACGGAAGAAATATTTTAGACTATCCCCTCGACCAACTGCGGCACAGTATCGCCATCGTACTACAGGACACAGTGCTCTTTTCTGACGATATCAGTACCAACATTCGGTATGGCAATCTGGAGGCGGACGACGAGGCGATTGTATTGGCGGCACGCACAGCCAATGCGGATACGTTTATCGACCGGCTGCCCGAGGGATATCATACGTTGTTATCGGAAGGCGGTGGAAATTTAAGTCAAGGGCAGCGCCAGCTTCTTTCCATCGCCCGCGCCGTATTAGCAAATCCTAAAATATTAATTTTGGACGAGGCCACCTCCAGCGTCGATACCCGTACTGAAATGCACATTCAGTCGGCTATGATTGCGCTGATGAAAAACCGTACCAGCCTCATTATCGCTCATCGTTTGTCCACCATACGCGATGCGGATAAAATCGTCGTTATTGACGGCGGCCGGGTCGCAGAATGTGGGAATCATGAAGAACTGTTAGCGAAAAAAGGCTGCTACTATCGGCTATATCAAAATCAATACGCTGGAATTGAAACCTGATTGATTTCAATAATAAACGAGATGCCCAAACCATTCCTCTACAGAGTGGTTTGGGCGTTTTCTGTTTCAAAAGAAAAGCGTGAGATCAATATGAT
The DNA here is from genome assembly GCA_902462665.1 of uncultured Oscillospiraceae bacterium. Lineage (GTDB taxonomy): Bacteria > Bacillota > Clostridia > Oscillospirales > Acutalibacteraceae > CABQCM01. The sequence continues at coordinate 2,234 of CABQCM010000387.1, forward strand.
CTCACG
>CABQCM010000388.1 GCA_902462665.1 uncultured Oscillospiraceae bacterium
CGAGTTGGTGATGTTGCCGTTCTCCAGATAGTCGATGAGTTCTTTTGCGGCCATCTGCGCACAGTTATCCTCGGATTCGGGGGTGGAGGCTCCCAGATGGGGAATGGCGATAACGCCGTCTACCCCGAGCAGAGCGTCGTCGGCAAAATCGGTTACATAAGCCGCTACCTTACCGCTTTCGAGTGCAGCAATGAGATCGGTGTCGTTGACCAGGTCGCCGCGGGCAAAGTTGAGAATCCGTACCCCGTCGCGCATAGTGGCGATCGATTCCGCGTTAATCAGGCCGCGGGTTTCGTTGGTCAGGGGAACGTGTACGGTAATATAGTCGCATTCTGCAAAAATATCTTTAATGCTGGTGGCGTGATGAATCGCGCGCGACAGATTCCAGGCCGCATCCACCGAAAGATACGGATCGTATCCATAAACCTCCATGCCAAGGCTGCGGGCGGCATTGGCCACCATGATGCCGATAGCGCCTAGACCGATGACACCAAGTCGTTTGCCCGCGATTTCCGGGCCGGTGAAAGCGCTCTTGCCCTTTTCGACCATTTTGCCCACCTGGTCGCCGTTGCCCTTGAGGGTTTTTGCCCACTCGATGCCGGCAATCACCTTACGCGAAGAAATCAGAAGACCGGCGAGAACCAGTTCCTTGACGGCGTTGGCGTTGGCACCAGGGGTGTTGAATACCACAATGCCGGCTTCAGAACAACGATCCACCGGGATGTTGTTGACGCCGGCGCCGGCGCGGGCGATGGCCTTGAGGCTATCGGGAAACTCCATCTCATGCATTGCGGCCGAGCGTACCATAACAGCGTCGGGATTTTCGATTTCGTCCCCATAGGTGTAATACTTCCGATCGAAACAATCCAGCCCGACCGGGGAAATTTTGTTGAGAGTTTTAACTTTCAGCATATTGCATGTCATCCTTTCCAGCTCTGTTTTCATCGCACCCTGTGGCGGCGACAAATTACAGGCCATGTGAAGTTGAAAAACCGGGAGAGAGGAGAACTTCTCGCACGGCGGTACAAATCGAAGCGATTAGGCGTTGGCTTTTTCGAATTCGGTCATGAAAGCAACCAGCTTTTCGACCCCTTCGACGGGCATGGCGTTATAAATGGAGGCACGCATGCCGCCCACCGAACGATGCCCCTTGAGGTTGACGAAACCAGCCGCGGTGGCTTCCTTGACGAATTTTGCATCCAGCTCTTCGTTGCCGGTGATAAAAGGCACGTTCATCAGCGAACGGTCTTCGGGGACGACAGTTCCCTGGAAAAGCTTGCTCGAGTCGAGATAATCATACAGAACAGCAGCTTTTTTCTCATTCATTTCGCGGCATTTTTCCAATCCGCCGATTTCGTTTTTAATCCACTCCAGCACCAGCTTGCAGATATAGATATTGTAGGTAGGGGGCGTGTTGTACATCGAGCCGTTGTCCGCGTGAATCTGGTAATTGAACATGGTGGGGGTAATGTCGCGCGCGTGGCCGATCAAATCCTCACGTACGATCACAATGGTCAGCCCTGCGGGAGCGACGTTTTTCTGCGCGCCGGCATAAAGCAGACCGAAACGGCTCACGTCAATGGGCTCGGACAGAATGCAGGAAGAAATATCAGCGACCAGCGGCACGCTGCCGGTATCGGGAAGGGTGTGGTACTTGGTGCCATAAATCGTATTGTTCATACAGATGTGGAAGTAGTCGGCGTCCTTAGTAAAGGTGGACGGGTCAAGCTTGGGGATATAAGAAAAGGTTTTATCCTTCGAGGAAGCCACCACGTTGGCCTCGCCATAGCGGCTGGCCTCCTGATAGGCCTTGTTGGCCCACTGGCCGGTGATGACAAAATCCGCCTTGCCGCTGCCGTTCATCAGATTGAGCGGAATCATGGCGAACTGGGAAGAAGCGCCGCCCTGCAGGAACAACACCTTATAATTCTCGGGAATTCCCATAATTTCGCGCAAGAGCGCTTCGGTTTCGTCGATGATGGCCTGGTAGGTTTTGGAACGGTGGGACATTTCCATGACCGATTGGCCGGATCCCTCGTAATCGAGCATTTCATCGGCAGCGCGTTTTAACACGCTTTCGGGAAGCATGGACGGACCGGCGGAAAAATTATAAACTCTTGACATTTGGGCATTCCTCCTGCAAATTTTTGAGGTAATATGTTATCATTATATCGCACATAGCCCAATTGTCAATGAGTATGATAAAAAAATAACAATATTACCTCAAAAATTTGCA
>CABQCM010000389.1 GCA_902462665.1 uncultured Oscillospiraceae bacterium
AACAGCGATTGCAACGTAGAAACCCTGCTTTTCCCAAAAGCTTTTTTTCTTCGGTTTTTCGAAATGCATATTATCCATATCCTTTACCATGCCTTTCTTACTGCTTCGCTCTTATTCTGGCCGGTCGTTGTATGGAATATGCTGTATAACAGAAAATTTTTTACAAAACCCCCGCACGGGCAAAAGGCCGTGCGGGGGCTGATTTTTTATTCTGATTTTATATCAAGTTCATCATGGCTTTTTTCGCATATCCCGGTCAGCCGTGAGAAGCTGGTCGGAGATTACGTCAAGCTGTTCGTGCGCTTCCATCTGGTCCGCCAAATTGTTTTGTTGCAGCGCCTCCGAAACGTTTCGTGACGGACGAAAGACTATCTTGAGTAGCACGGGGGTAAACACAGCGCAGCAAACCACCATGATAATGACCGGACCAAAAAAGGCGGCTGGCATCAGGCCAAGCGCTGTTCCTTTGTTGGCGACAATCAGGGCTACCTCGCCGCGGCAAGCCATACCGAACCCGGTCTGAACGGATTCCCGCAGGGTAAAGCCGCTCATCCGCGCTCCCAGGCCGCACCCTATTAGCTTGGATAAAATAGCCGCGAGCACCAGCAGAACAGCAAAGAGCAGAATGGACAGATTCATGCTGGGCAGCACCACCTTGATACCAATGCTGGCAAAGAAGATGGGGGTGAGGAAAAGATACTGCATGGGCTGAAATTTGGTGGCAATATAACTTCCTTTTGTGGTGTTGGCCACAATCAGTCCGGCGGCAAAGGCTCCGATGATATCCGCAACACCAAAGAATTTTTCGGCGGCATAAGCCATGACAAGGCATAAGACAAAGGCGGCGATAGGATACCGGTGCAGATTCTGATTGCCTTTGCGCGCGGCATACCAGTTAAACAGACGCACCGCGCCGAACCAAACTGCCGCGATAAAGACGAAAAACAACACAATTTTCAGCAATACAATCCAGACGTTAACGTCCGCCCCGGCGAGACTAGTGACAATGGTTAGCGCGATAAGGCCGAGAATATCGTCAATAATGGCGGCGGCCAAAATGGTGTTGCCTACTTTTGTTTGCAGCTTGCCAATCTCCCGCAGCGTTTCCACCGTAATGCTCACCGAGGTGGCGGTAAGAATGGTACCGATAAAAATATTTTGCAGCAGTGTGTTGCCGGGCTGAGCAAATGCGCCCCGATTGAAGAAAAAAGCAAGCAACGTCCCAATGCCGAGCGGAGCTAGTACGCCGCACAAAGCCACCAGGAAGCCGGACTTTCCTGATTTGCCCAATTCATGCACATCTGTACCCATTCCAGCGGAAAACATGATGACAATGACGCCCAGTTCAGCGAGCTTATTAAGCATGTCGGTTTCGATTAGCCAATTGAGCCCGAAGGCTGGACCAAGCAGCAGCCCCGCGAGCAGGGCGCCTACCACCTGAGGCATCTGGAAACGGCGGGTAATAAGACCAAAAATTTTGGTGCTGATGAGGATGAGGGCAATATGCCACAGGTAGTCGTAAGACATGGGATTCTCACATTCCTTTATCCGATTTTGTGCTTCCTCTATTATAGTTCTATGTTTTTTGCATTGCAAGCAACAAACCCGCCAAAAAAGAACCCACATTCCTAGCCGAAGCTATGGAATGTGGGAAAAATGGATGATGGCAGCATCGGCTTAGCACTTACGGGGAATCGTGTAGGCTAAGAACTCGACGATTCCGGTTTTTGTGTACGCTGAGTACGACGCCAATGCCCAGCAGCAGACAGGTCAGCGAGGTGCCGCCAGCGCTGAAGAAGGGAAGGGTAATTCCAATGACCGGAAGGAGGAAAAGACACATTCCAATATTGATAATGGATTGAGACGCGATCATGCCGAAGATACCCGCGCAAAGAATACGCCCCGCGCGGTCGCTGGAATGCCGGCCGACCCAAAGAATGCGCAGACAGATGGCAAACAGCAGAATCAGCACCGCCATACAGCCCAAGAATCCCAATTCTTCCCCACAGGAGGCAAAAATAAAATCATTGTATCCAAGCGGTATTTTTCCTCCCTGGACATAAGGCCCTTGAAACAATCCGTAACCAAACAGCCCGCCTGAGCCAATGGCAGTTTGCCCGCGAAGCTGCTGATAAACAATCGCCGCATACCGTTCCGGATAAATCAAAGCCAGTACGCGCTCCTTTTGGCTCGAATTGAGCACAAAAAACCACATAGCCGCGACGGCGGGG
>CABQCM010000390.1 GCA_902462665.1 uncultured Oscillospiraceae bacterium
CGGTCAACCCCACCGTATCAAAGATTGCCTGCCACAACCGCTCGACCGCCGTCCCGGCACGCAGGGAGGGAAACACTTTTTTTGCCCACGCGACCGAGGGCGCTCCCACAATAGTCCACTGATAGCGATTCTCCATTGCGTCGCTGTACGGCTTGGTAACCAAAAATCGGTTCTGGCGAACCTTCTGCATTTTTCCCTGATCAATCCCGCGCATTGCATCGGGATCTTCCGATAGAATATAAATCATACAGGGAAGCTTCTCAAGCCGCTGTTTCAGCCGTGCCTGTTTCCATTCCGGTACTTCAGATAAAACGTCCAGGGCTTCGTGCCCGTAGGCCAGCCGGTCGAGCGCCGAGCATTCCCAATCGACCTCCACGTGCTCTGCACCCGCGCGATAGCATTCGTTCACCACCCGCTCGACCAACGGGGCTTGATCGACCGCGGCGCGCACGACCACCCACTGACCTTTTTGCACATTGGCGCCTACCCGTACCGTCAGGCGTGCATATTGTGAAAGCATGGACTTTTTCATACTCTTTTCTCCTTTCGACGGCCATCTGCCGTCGGGCGCATTTCGTTATGGAAAGCGAAGCACAATCTATGGTCATTATTATAAAACTCAGAAACAAAAAATGCAACGCCTTCTTATTTAGGATGGCAAAAACGGCGGATGTCAAACACATCCGCCGAAAAAATTTTTAAAAAATCAAACATGTATTGAACTACCGGCTTTTCTTCCCCATTCTCTGCGGCAAACGCATGAGATTTTAGATCTCCCGCAATGCAGCTTCGTCCGCCTTGGCAGCCCATGCGATATTGTAGGAATGATCCCCCACGCGCTCCAAATCATGCAGTACCTTGGCAAAAACGATTCCTGCTTCGGTATGGCACTCCTTGGCGCGCAGGCGGGTAATATGATTGTCCTGCGAGCGCAAGGTCAGCGTATCAATCTCATCCTCCATCGCATGAAGTTCACCCTGCTCGGAATCGCTCAGCTGATGACGCAGGAAAGCGCCCAGCGCCCGGTCAAACAGCAGCAGGTTTTTCTCATAAATATCCTCGATCTCATCCCGCGCGCTTTCGGAATAGATTAGACCCTTGTCGATAAAAGACTCGGTTTTCTCCACCAGATTAAGGGCATGGTCGCCAATACGCTCCAAATCGTTGATGACGTGAAACAGCCGGCCGATATAATTGGAAGTATCGTCGTCCAATTCATAGGCGTTGACCTTAATCATATAATCTGTAATCGAATGATTCAGAAAATTGACCAAATCTTCCTGTTCCTTCACACGAGGCGCGTTGCTCAAATCGTTGGCCACCAGCCCCTCTGCCGCCATGACAAAATTCTCCCGCACCAGGCGGCCCATTCGTTCTACCTCTTTTTGAATCTGACGCAGGGTCACTGCCGGCGAGCCCACCAGATTCTGGTCAATAAAGAGCAGTCTGCGCTCGCTCTCGTGCTCTTTTTTGGGAACAAAGCGGAAGGAAAGCCGCACAATGGCGTTGGTAAATGGCAGCAGCACGAACGCCGTAACCACCTTAAAGATGATGTGACACAGCGACACCTGCACGACGGCGCTGGAGGTCAGGCTCTCGATCCACTGGGTATAGGGTGTCAACAGGGTGATCGGTACAAAAAGAATTGCCCCAAACACATTATAAATGAAGTAAATGACAGCGGCTCGCTTGGCGTTATTTTTGGCGTTAATGGCCGAAAGGAAGGGCGGGACCGAGGAGCCGATGTTGACGCCACAAATGAGAAAAGAAGCAAAGTGAATGGGCATCAGCCCCTGCATGGCCAGCGCCTGTAACACCCCCACGGCCGCTGAGGAGGACTGAATGACCGCGCACATGAGCGTGCCGACCAGCACGCCCAAAATGGGATTGGTGGCGGAAGAGATAAACTCCTGAAAGGCGGGAACATTTTTGAGCGACTCCATCGCCCCGCTCATGGTATGCAGCCCCTGAAACAGAATGCCAAAGCCTAGGATGACCTGACCGATGTGCTTTTTGGTTTGTTTTTTGGAGTAAAGCAGCAGCAGACCGCCTACAAAAATACAAACCGGCGCGATAGCAGTCACATCCAGCGCAATCAGCACGCTGGTGACCGTAGTACCGATATTGGCGCCGATGATAACGCCGGTAGCCTGGGCCAAATCCATAATACCGGCATTGATAAAGCCCATGACCATGACAGTAGTGGCGGAGGAGGACTGAATGACCGC
>CABQCM010000391.1 GCA_902462665.1 uncultured Oscillospiraceae bacterium
TGAGCCAACACACACTGTGCCGGATGCTCGTTCCGATTGTATTTCAGATTCAGCCAAGCGGCAATCTCATGGATGGTAGCATAGGTTACCGGCTCGGTAATGGACCGCAAAAAATTCCCCCAATAAACATTGTTCTCCTCAAAACCAGTATCATGATCCTCCTGGTGCATCAAAAAGAGACCGAAATCATTGTCGGGATGGGCCATATAGCTCTGATAGGCGTCATGTAGCTTTCGATTGTAATAATCCGGTTGCGCCGCCATAATGCCGGTGACACGGATGTCATCGACATCCGAAGAAAAGATGACCGAACCGCTGGGACCGGTGGGAGTTTTCATGGTGTTAATCAAGTCGCGCTGCGTCCATTGGAACGCCCAAAGGTCGGTCGGATACCGTGCAGGGATACGGACATTGCCTGCATCCGGCTTATAGCAATCCCACGGGCAGCCCCGGTGATACATACTAGTATCGCAGTCAAAATGGTCAAATCCCATTCCCCATAGGCCGTGAATCCCCAAATTCTCACAGGCGGCGGCAAATCCATTGTCCACCGAGCCGATAAACTGATCGATGCCTACCACATCGGTATACCAGCCGATCTGCTCCTCCACCCGGCTGATTTCAGCCTTGAGGAAATCTGTCAGTTCGTCCACGCTTTTGGTTTGATTGTAGTTCACCGCATTATAATGTATATAAGAGGGCGGCATAACGCCAACATCATCATAAAATTGCGTATGCCATTGACGAAATCGTTCCTTGCCCACGAAAGCCACCGTACCGTCAATGAGCCAGGTCACCGGCAGACCAAGAGCATGCACATGCGGTTCTACCAGCTGCCGGCACGCCTTTTCCAGTCCATGACCCTCGGGAACCCGGCCGTCCTCTTGTACGCCAATCACATAGCCCTCCGGATCGAATCCCACATGATAATTCGAGGAAATGGTCAAGCAAACAAAAAATTCCCGTTCATGAAATACCACTGTTGGTATTTCAAACCGGATATCGTCTATGACAATGCCTACGATACCGCGTCCTGTTTTTAACGACTCGAAACTCAACAGGGCGTCTCCCTGCGGGTAAGAAACATGAGTAAGGCGAACGAGGTCATTTTCCTCCATCCGAATATTTCGGTTTGCCGCGCCGCGTATGAGCGCCTCAAAAGGGCGCGTTTCCATTCCAACCAGTTTCGAAGGTACTTTCATCATAACAGCTTCCCCCTGAAATATATTGGTATCGCAGCGTATTGTGTACGGAAATCATACAATAATTGCATATGCTTGTCAAGGGTTCAAAGCGCCACCATATGTCCTGCGAAAACCGCATTTATTGCGGGCCGATTTCTGTTCCGACATCATCCCCACGCGAATCCCAACAAGCAATCGTTACATCGCTATTTTTCACATAATAAAATATGTACAAAAAGAATACACTGGAAACCGTTACAAATTTGTAATTTTCCAAATTCAAGAAAAGGCTTGACGAGCATGCCAACATGCGTTATACTGTATTTAACATTTTGAGTTTTGACTCATTCAAGGAGGAACCTGTATGAAGAAAATTACGATGCTGTTTTTAGTAGCTGCGATGGTCGTTATGACTGTCTTGTCCGCTAGTGCCGCCGGACTGTCGGCTCAGGAGCAGAAGGTGCTTGACGCTTTGAAAGCGGATATCCCCACTGCAAGCGGTACCATTAAAATCCCGGCCCAGTATATCACTCAGGCTGAGAATTTCCTTCTCAGCGACGATAGCATGACCGAAGCCGACGCCGAAAAAATCCTTGGCAACATCAATGAGGTGAAGGCGCTGGTGAAAGACCAGAAGATCACGAAATTCAGCGACGTTTCCGCTAGCATCCGCAATCAGGTGCTCGATCTGGCTGCTGCTTCCGCGGAAGTCGTCGGCGCGAAGATGACCGCCAGCGGTAGCAACATCGCCATCACCAAGGGTGGTAAAACCATTTTTGAGACCAAGGCCGGTACCAGCAACCCCATCAAGCAGACCGACGCCGACATGGCTGGCACGATCGTTGTGGGTGCTCTGCTTCTTTGCGGCCTCGCTTTCACGGTGATCGCTTCCCGTAAATTTGCGGTTCAAAAGTAAGCTATGAGGGATTCACGGCTTAAAAAAAGCCACTCGAAGCTAACGGTGTTCCTCGGAATGCCGTTAGCTTTTCTCGTGGCAATTTATTTGATCGTTGTTCTGGCAGGCTCGCCCATCCTGTCCCCT
>CABQCM010000392.1 GCA_902462665.1 uncultured Oscillospiraceae bacterium
GGAGTATGTGAAAAGCATGAAAAAGTCGTTCAAACTGCTAGCACTTTTCTGCGTTCTCGCACTGGCTCTGACCGGGTTGTCCGCCTGCCAGCCCGATGGACAAAGCACGAAGGAAAAATTGACCGTGGGTACCAATTCGGAGTTTCCTCCTTTTGAGTATCAGGAAAACGGTAAGGTCGTTGGCATTGACATGGATATTATGAAAGCGATTGCCGACAAAGCCAACATGGAGCTTGTCATCATGGACATGGATTTTGACGCTCTGCCCACCGCTCTGAGCACCGGCCAAATTGACTGCATCGCCGCGGGTTTCTCGGCTGATCCGACCCGTGAAGAAAGCATGGACTTTTCCGATTCTTATTATAAGGCCAGCCAGAGCATTCTCGTGCCGGCAGACAGCAGCATTGCTACCGCCGACGATTTAAAAGGCAAAAAGCTGGGAGCACAGTCCGGTACCACCGGCGATGATACCGCCGCTGATATCGCCAATGCCGAAGCGAAAGGTTACGGCAGCCCCATGCTGGCCGTTCAGGACATGATGAACGGCAACCTCGACGCCGTTATCGTGGATAAAAACCCGGCGGAGGTCATCAAAGAGCAGTACGGTGACCAGCTCAAGCTTATCACCAATCAATTCCCCGAGGAAGAGTATGTTATCGCGGTTAATAAGGGCAATTCCAAGCTGCTCAACAAAATTAACGACGCGCTCAAAGTGATTCTCAGCGACGGCACGTTCGATACGATTGTTGAGAGATACGTAGGCTAATTTTTGAATTTTTATCCGTCTATTGAGCCGGCTGTTGTCTGACGGCCGGCTCAACTTTTGTTGGGAAAGGGTGAAAGCGGTTTGGGATTTTTGGACAGCATCGGCGGATTTTTTTATTCCATTGTCAAAGCTTTTGCCGACAATATTTATATCGCCGTCATCAAAAACAATCACTATACCTATTATTTGAGCGGTCTGCGGATGTCCTTACAGATCACCCTGCTCGCGGTGGTGATTGGTCTGACTGTCGGCCTGCTTTTGGCTATTTTCAAACTTCGCAATAAGGGAATACTCGCGGTCATTGCCAATACATACATCGCGATTATTCGTGGAACGCCTGTGGTAGTACAGTTGTTCATCATCTACTTTATCATCCTCGCTAAAAGCGGCCTTACCCCATGGCTGATCGCTTCCATTGCTTTCGGCCTCAACAGCGGCGCTTATGTGGCCGAGATCATCCGCAGCGGCATACAAGCGGTTGACCGCGGCCAGATGGAAGCGGGTCGCTCGCTGGGGTTGAGCTATGGAAAAACCATGCTGTATATCATCATACCGCAGGCCGTCAAAAATGTGCTGCCCGCACTGGGCAACGAATTTGTCATCCTGCTCAAGGAAACCTCGGTATCCGGCTATATCGGTATCATGGATTTGAACAAGGGCGCCGATAAAATTATCAGTATTACCTACAACGGCATGGTTGCTCCCCTGATTGTAGCTTATATCTATTTTATCATGACCACGACCCTGTCGGCCGGCTTGGGACGGTTTGAAAGGAGGCTGCACAAGAGTGATTAAGGTGGAAAACCTGCACAAATATTTCGGCGAACTTGAAGTGCTTAAAGGAGTCAACAACGAAATTCACCAGGGCGAGGTAGTCTGCGTTATTGGGCCGAGCGGCTCGGGCAAAAGCACCTTTCTGCGCTGCTTGAATTTATTGGAGATTCCCACCAAGGGAGAGATTACCATTGACGGTATTCCCGCTATGGAAAATCTCAAAAATATTGATTCCCTGCGCACCCGGGTGGGAATGGTATTTCAGCAGTTTAACCTGTTTCCCAATATGACCGTGCTCAAAAACATCACGTTAGGCCCTATCCAGGTGCTTAAAAAGAGTGAGAAGGAAGCCGAGGAAACGGCTCGTTCCCTACTGGAGCGGGTGGGCCTGGCCGATAAAGTTGACGCTTATCCCAACCGTCTTTCCGGCGGCCAGAAGCAGCGTGTGGCAATCGCGCGCGCCTTGGCGATGAATCCCGAAATCATGCTGTTCGACGAGCCAACCAGCGCGCTTGACCCGGAAATGGTAGGCGAAGTGCTTGAAGTCATCAAGCAACTTGCCGAGGATGGGATGACCATGGTGATTGTCACTCACGAGATGGGCTTTGCCCGCGAAGTCAGCAGCCGTGTGTTGTATATGGATCAGGGAATTGTATACGAAGAAGGGCCGCCCGAACAGT
>CABQCM010000393.1 GCA_902462665.1 uncultured Oscillospiraceae bacterium
AGGCGCTTTAAGCCCGGCTATAAAACTCATCGACCGCGGCGAAAAAGGCGCGAATGTTTTCCCACCGGCTAGCCGGTGGAATGTCGCAGCCGGAGGAAATGAGGAAGTTGGGAAAATCGGCGCAGCATTCCCGCATAATGCGCAGCGTTTCCTCACGGATGGATTCGGGCGTTCCTTCCTTGAACTGACCGGCCGGGTCAACGTTGCCCATCACCAGGATGTCGCAGGGGATTTTCTCGAGCATGTCGCGCATACGAATGGAGTTGCCGAAATGATACGCCGCCGCGCCGGTGCGCAGAATGGAATCAATCATGGCGACAGTGTTGTCCCCGCAGTTGTGATAGATCACGATAAAATCGTCGGTCTGCACTGCGTCCACCAGACGGCGCACGTACGGCTCGGAGAACTCGGCTGCCATCGAGGGAGAGAGCAGCCCGGTCAAAGGCTCGGCCAGCACAACCCCCGCCGCACCGGCTTCGCGGTAGGCGAGAACGTACCCCGTCAAAAACTCGGTCGCCTTCTCCATCACCAAATGCACCATATCGGGCTCGGCATAGCAGTTGACCAACGCCTCAGTGACGTCCATCAGGCGCCCGGCTAGCGAAAAAGGACCGATGACCCCTGCGAAAACCGGTCGATCGGTAATGGTTTCAGCTGCTTGACGAATCGCCTCAATGTACCGGCCGGTACGGCCGGCTCCCACCGCCGGTACGGCAAGCGCCCTTGCCTCCTCTTCGCTGGTCACCAGCGCGCCGGTGACGGTCGGTACCTCGTCGTCCGAAAAGCGAATCTGCGCGCCAAAGGCCTCGGCTTCCACCGACAGGTCCATCATGCTCACCGACGCGGCCGTGGGCACTTCGGAAGCCACCCGCCGCATTCCTTCGGCCTGAAGCTCGCTGTTTCCCACCAGGTCGCGAACCGAAACGTCCATCAAACTGACGCAGGGAAAGGAGAGAATGGGCATTGCTTTTTTGGAGGGCGCGGCAATCATATCGCGGCACCATTGCTTCATGTTCATGAATCAGCTCAAATCCTTTCCATCTTTGCATTCGTGTGATATGCAAAGTATGATTGAACCCTATATACCAGTTTTTCGTCCGCATTTCTTGTATAATCTTTCGTTTTTTAGAAGGAATCGCAAAAGTCATGCCGTCCGTGCGCATGAATTTTGGATTTTGATGTGGGTGCCGCTCGCTCTCCAGCCGCCTTGGGCGGGTTATCGTTGCATTTCCCGACGGCATATGATAAAATATCCCCAAAGCGAAACGATGTCCTGCGCCGCCGTTGGCGGAAGACAGAAATAGAACATACGCATCCGGCGTTTCGTAAACTGGAAAGGGGGGCGGTAGGATGAAAGAATTTTTGCAAAGTCCGGCCATAGCGGCTTTGCTGCCTTATTGGAAAGAGGCGTTGCGCATTCTCATTTGGATACCGGCGATTGTGTTTCTTTTTCGCTGGCGGCGCGCCCTGCGGCGGCCCAGCACGCCACCCCCGGCCATTGCCGTGCTGGTCAATCAGGCCAGCCGAGATAAAATTTATTTGACCAACAACGAGACCCTGCTCGGCCGTAGCGCCGGGTCGGACATTGTGCTGAATTTTCCCACGGTTTCGCGCAACCACGCGGTGATTGTCTGCCGGGATGGGGACTGGTTTATCGTCGATACCCGTTCCAAAGCCGGCGTGGAGGTAAACGGAAAAGCCGTGGACGGACGCGCGCCCATTAAAAACGGCGACCGACTGTCTCTCGGCGGGGTGGTATACCTTTTCAGCAACCGTGTCATCGATTGATTCCCGGCGGCGAGCAAGCTGTGGTCAGACCATAGGTTGGTCTTCCGGTCTAAATCAGGCCGAATTTGCGGCAGTTTTGACTCTGCTCCGCAAAATAAGAAACGTTTTCGTAAGGAGGGCGGCGCATGGCGAAAAAGAATACGACAAAACAAGGCGGTGCGGCGTTTTCAGCCGGTCATTCTCAGAAGCCGGCCTCGGGTCTCCGTCTGCGTCCGGCCTCGCTGCTGTGGGCCGCAACCTTTTTTCAGATCATTGGAATTTTACGCTTGTCTTTGACCGACGCGATGGTGGAGAAGCCCCTTTTTCTTTTGTTCCCCGTGCTGTTTGTTGTGTTGGAATGGGTCTATTACGGCGTCGCGCGGCGCATGGGGAGAGAGGACGTCACCCTTGAATCGGCGGCCTTTTTCCTGACCGGCATCGGTCTGCTGATCG
>CABQCM010000394.1 GCA_902462665.1 uncultured Oscillospiraceae bacterium
CGAGTGAAAACGGCTTGGCGAATCGACCGAGTACTTCTCTATCGATAATTTGTCCCGCCGTTTACGTCCAAGGTCATGCCGGTGACATAGCGCGCTTCCTCGCTCGCCAGATACACGGCCGCATAGCCGACGTCAAACGGCGTTCCCAGCCCTAACGGGACGCTGTCCGATAGCTTTTGCACGCCGTCCTGTCCATGCGTTTTATAAAGCAGCTCCGTTTTCATCATGCCCGGAGCAATGGCGTTGACAGTGATGTGATCCGGTGCTCCTGTGCGCGCCAAGGTTTTGACCAAGCCGATTTGTCCGCTTTTGCTGGCTGCATAATGGGCATGTCCAAACAGCGCGCCTCGCTCCCCCACAACAGACGAGACAAAAATAATCCGGCCATATTGCCGCTCCCGCATAAGGGGAAACGCCGCGCGGGAACATAAAAAGCCACTGGTCAGATTCGTCTTGAGAATACGGCTCCAGTCGTCGGTGGTAATCGAATAAATATCGCGATCCTGAGACGTGCCGGCGTTATTGATTAAAATGTCCAGTTTCCCAAAGCGCTCTTTTATATGTTGAAACAGCCGGGTGACCTCCGCCTCCTCGGAAACATCCGCCTGCATAAAGACCGCCGGCTTTTCTGCGGTCTCCACCTGGCTTAAGGCGTCCTCGGCCTCCTTTGGTTCGCAAATATCGTTGATAACGACATGAGCCCCCGCTTTGGCTAAGCAAATGGCGATGCCTTTTCCCAGGCCATGGGCGGCCCCTGTAACAAGAGCCACCTTTCCCGTCAAATCAAACATAGACGATTCGCTTCCTTCATTTAAAAATATCGGGATGACTGCACCGGGCGAATATCGGTCAATTCGCCGGAATAATGCCGCAGAACATGCGCTTGATAAGGATGCTGTTCACACGCCGATTCGTCAATTTCTATTCCCAACCCCGGCTTATCCGAAATGTGCATACGCCCCTCGCGATAGATCAGACTTTCATTGGAAATGTCTTTGCGGTAGCTGACGTCGCTGTACATGATTTCGAGAATAGAAAAATTGGGACAGCAGGCCGCCAGCTGAAGGGTCGCCGCATTGGCGACCGGCCCGCTCGGGTTATGCGGCGCAAATGCAACATAATGGGCTTCGGCCGCCGCCGCGATTTTTTTCAATTCCAACAGCCCGCCCGCATGGCTCACATCCGGCTGCACGTAATCCGCGGCCCGCAGCGCGAACAGGTCCATAAAGGAGCGCAGGGAATACAGCCGTTCCCCGGCGGCAATGGGCACCGGGGATTTATCCCGCACCGCCTTCAAAGCGTCCAGATTGTCCGGTGGCACGGGCTCCTCAAAAAACAGCGGGTCAAACGGCTCCAGCTGCCGGGCGATTTTGATTCCCGTTGCCACATTGAAGCGACCGTGCCCTTCAATGAGCAGGTCAACCTCGCCGCCGACGGCATCCCGAACCGCCCCGATACAGCTCAGCGCCTCGTTAAGAGCCGTATTCGTAATGTCCATGTAGCTCTTTCCGAATGGATCCCATTTTAAAGCGGTCACGCCGTTGGCCGCCGCTTCTTTGGCCTTATCAGCAAATTCCGCCGGCGTTTTGGCCCCAGAGAACCAACCATTGGCGTAGATCCTGACGGATTCCCGCACTTTTCCGCCCAACAGCTGATAAACCGGCGCGTTCAAATACTTCCCTAGAATATCCCACAAGGCCATTTCCACGCCGGACAGGGCGGACATTAACACGGCCCCGCCGCGCCAATAGGCATCCCGGTAGATATCGTGAACATGCTTTTCAATGGTAAGCGGATTTTGCCCTGTCAAAACCGCTTTTAAATGCTCCACGGCCCCCACAAGCGCTTTTTCCTTATATTCAAGAGTCGCCTCACCTACCCCGCAAAGCCCTTCATCCGTATATACCTTAATAAAAATCCAGTTGGTTCGGTAACAGTCAGTCACAAACGTGCGAATATCGGTAATTTTCAAGAAAAATCCCCCTTATTTGCGCCGCCCGGCGATACCGGAACACAGAAACTAAACGGTTTTTTCAAAAACCGCGCAGGCGACACGATGTGCTTCCATGGTTATTTCCCGGTTCTTAAACGAGAAACGAACGGCCTGATCCCTGCGGTTGGCAAACGCATACAGCCTATCCCCCTGAGCAATGTAACAAGCAGGAGCAGCTGATTCTGGAGGCCAACGAGGATTACTACGGCAAGGTC
>CABQCM010000395.1 GCA_902462665.1 uncultured Oscillospiraceae bacterium
CTGATAAAGAATAAATTTCGATAGCAGCGCCGAAGTGGCCACACCCAGCGACAGCCCGTTATGCATAAAGTAAACAGCCTGCATTGGCTGCCCACCGCTGGCAAAGGGAGTAATGTTATTGAAAAATTGCCCGATGAGAGAAACGTAAAGCGTATGGCCAAAGGAATAGCCGGGGCTGAGCCGTCGCAGTACCGCCTGCATACACATGGCTTCCAAAAGCCAGTAAAGAAGCATCATACACAACGCTCCCACAAGCCATATGGGGTTCAGTGAGGTGAACGCCGTTGCAATAGCGCCGTTTTTTCCTTCACTAATCCAAAGATAAGCGAAAAGAAGCAGCAGGGAAGCGGCCACAAATACAATATTGCGTTTTCGAATCTTCATTTCGTACAAACCTTTACAGTGGATTATTCGGCATGAGCAATCCATTCGGCCGTCAATGCCTATGGAGCGATGATCGGGCGGAAGTTCAAGGCAGCCCCACAATTCGCCAAACGCTCACTTTTTTTATCGAAGCGTGTAAAAGTTAGGACTCCAAAATATCAGACCATTCGGGATGTCGCTGCATCCATGCCACAGCATAAGAGCAACTTACACGACACTTACGCTGTGTGTTTCGGATTTGCTCGACCGCAGCCGTCATCAGCTTATCGGCCATGCCCTGGCCGCGCAGGGCGGGAGAGACGAAGGTGTGATTGATATTGACGACATTCGGTTTGTCGGTATCGGGGTAGGTGATTTGGGCCAGAAGCTCTCCGTGGTCGTCTGTGATAAAAATACGATTGGACTCCATCTGTGTTTTCATAATGGACAGCCCCCTAACTCCTATTTCTTACACAAAATTAGGCCAAAGATATCTCGCATATCCTTGGCCCAATCAGTAAAAGCTTATTGGTCTGCCGAGTGGCTGGAAGAATCCGGCGTGGAATTCGTACTGGCCGGCGTGCTGGAAGAAGGCGTGGAGGACGGCGTATGCCGGCTAGACGGAGCCTGTGAAGATGCCGGCGGCCGAGAGGATACCTCCGGTGTGCTGGACGGCTCCGGCTGGCGATTGTTAATATAGATGATGACGCTACTCTCCACATTGATATTGGTAGTTTTTAAAATGGGAGAGGTCTCGACCACAAAACCCGGCTCGACCGTCGCGCTGAACTTTTCCTTGACGGTGATATTTTCTGGGGAAAAGCCAAGCTTAACCAGCGCAATATAAGCGTCCTGATACGTCATTCCAGATACATCGGGCATGGTTACTGTATTTTTACCCAGTGAAATTACGACACGCACGGTCACCTTTTCGGTGCTGTTTTCCGGCCGTTCAATGTTGGTGCCCGAAATAGGATTCTGCTCCATGATTTTTCCTTTTTCGGTCTTGGAGTCATACTTTTTATAATCGACTTCAATGTTAAACGTGTCGCCGTATTCTTTGACCGCGGTAGCATAGTTCATGCCGGCCAGCGAGGGCACTACCACATTCTCCGTGGGATCCGGCGAGCTGATAATCGGCACCGAATCATTCGAAACAATATCGCTGAAAGTGGGGGTAGAGGAATTCTCATTGGGATTCCCGGGTGCGAGCAGCTTTACCACGAGAAAGACAATCAGACCGAGCACTACGGCAGTGCAACCCAAAGCGATCAATGTGTAGCGCATATTGTTGTTCTTTTTGGATTTTTTGTCGTCCCTTTTTTGAGGATCTACCGCGCTGAACCGCGTGGTATGCTGATTGAGCGTTACCGTCGGTGCGGCCGACAGCTCGTCGCGAAAACGTTCCACGGTTTGCGTACGGTCGTCCGGCAAAATTTGAAGGGCATTTGCCATAGCGCTCATGACATGCTCGGGTAGCCTTTCGGCCACGGAAGCCGGAATCACCATGCGATCGTTGGTCACGCGCACGTTTGCCTCAGGCGGGTTGGTTCCCACTAAAACCCGATACAGGGTAGCGGCAAACCCATAGATGTCCGTCCATGGGCCTTGCTGGCCGTCAAAGCCATATTGCTCGATGGCGGCAAAACCGGAAAACAGCTCCGGCGGCAGGGAACTGCGGGAGGTGCGCTCCGCCATGGTACAAAAACCTGTTAGGCGCATTTTGCCATCCTTGCCGACAATCAGGGTGTCCGGCGAAATGCCGCGGTGAATGATATCGGCCGTATGAAGCGCCGAGAGGGTAGAAAGCACCGGCATCAGCAAAGCTCGCGCCTGATCCCAAT
>CABQCM010000396.1 GCA_902462665.1 uncultured Oscillospiraceae bacterium
GCCGGCCGGCCAAACGAAGGTTGTTTTGCTCGTCAAAACGCGCCTGCAATTCCATGAACACCGTGACCGACTTTCCCCGTCGGGCCGCCAGCATCAGCGCCTCCAAAATACGCGGCTGTTCCCCGGCGCGGTAAACGGTCAGGCAAATGGCTTTGACCCGCGTATCGCGCGCGGCCTGTTCAAACAGCCGCACAAAAGGCTCGGACGACTCATAGGGATAGCACAGCATCCGGTCGCGCCGGAATACCGAGCGCGCCACATCCTGCGGCAGCGTCTCCCGCGGCGCAAAGGGCGGATACCGCCAACTGGAAAGGCGTGATATGGGCTGTGGAACAGCCGACGATCCCGGCCCGGTTAAAAGGGAGGTCAGCGGCCGCACATATCCCATACTCAAGGGGCCCCCGCGTTCAAAGACAAGATCTGGCGCACAGCGTGCGGCGGCACAGATAGCCTGTATCAGGCCCGGCGGAGTTCCCTGCGTGTATTCCACGCGGGTTACGGGTGAGCGTCCGCGCTCGCGCAGCATACTCTGCACCGCCGCGGCAAAATCCTGCGAGGAATTTGGTATCGCCGCGCGGGCACCCCGGGTGACGCTCACCAGTCCCCGCCCTTCCACCGCAAGACCACTCAGGGCGGGCAGGGTGTGGCAAAAAGCCGTGATTAGCTCCTCCTCCGGCAAATAACCGGTCGAGCCCGGAAGCAGAAAAACGCCCGGCCGAGCCGGGCAAGGCAGTAAGACTGGTTCGCACCGGCCGCCGCAGCGCACCAACAGCCCGGCGTACAAGCTTTTTCCTGCGCCCTCGGGCAAAGGAGCGCGAGGACCAAGGCGCAGAGGAAGCAGAAGCGGCGCTAACGCCTCGTCAAAATACCGCCGGGCCGCCTGGCTCTGCCAGGGAGTCAGGCGGTCAAAATGCAGCCTTTGGAGTCCTGCCGCCGCCATTTCCTCCTCCAAAATCGCCAACGCCTGTTCCATGCGCTGGCAAAGACAACGGGCCGTATTCACAATAGTCTGCGCTTTTTCGGATACGGTATCGCCGGAATCGCCGCGCAGCACCACCGGCAGACGCACCATGAAAAACTCGTCGAGGTTGCGCTGAAAGATGGCCAGGAAGCGTAGCCGTTCAAGCAACGGCACCTCCCGATCCTCCCCTTGGGCCAACACGCGGGCGTTGAAGGCCAGCCAGGACAGTTCCCGGTCAAAAGCCAGTTCGTTTTTGGAAACAGGGGTCGGTTTCATTGGGCCGCCTCCTGTTCCGTCTGCAAGCGCTGCAGCTTATCAATCAAATAGCCCTCGCGCACGCCAAAATCGCTGACCATGACGAGAGGGCAGTCCCACTCCCGCACAATCGTCCACAGCAAGAGCAGACCGGGTGTGAAGGTATGAATGCGGTCGGGCAGAATTTTTGACAAGGTCTTGACCAGCTTTTTCGGCTCTTTTTCACGCACAAAGGCCAGCAGCCGGTTGAGGTCGGAAGGCGTGAGCACCGGCTCGGGATGATGCGGCTCAAAAAGCTCCTTCGAAAGCCGCAGACAGGCTCGAATGGAGCCACCCACGCCGCAGATGGTCAGCCCCTTCGCCTGCTTGCGCAGTGTAAGTCCGGCCAACGCCTCCTCCATACGGTCAACGATATCTTTTCTCTCACGCTCAGTGGGAAAAAGCCCCTCCACCCGTCGGGAATAGGTATTCAGCGAGCCGATTGGCAGACTGTCGGAAGCGAGAATCTCTCCTTTTCGGAACACCACCAGCTGCGTGGAGCCACCGCCGATGTCGACAACCATTCCTTCCTGCGCATCAAAGAAATGGGTTGCGCCGAGAAAGTCGAGCTGCGCCTCCCGTTCGCCTGAAAGCAATTCAATGTCAAAACCGCTGCGCAGCCGCAACGCGTCGAGCACCTCGGTGCTGTTGTCAATATTGCGCACAATGGCGGTGGCAAAAACATGTACCTCCTCCACGCCGAAATTATCCAGGATACGGCGGTATTCGGCCAATACGTCTGCAGCCTTTTGCAACCCCTCCTCGGAAAGTCGACCGTTTTCTACATAGCCCATCAGACCAGCCATGGCCTTTTTATGCAGCAGGGGCTGAAAACGAGTTTGTTCATAATAATACAGCGTCAGCCGCATGGTGTTGGAGCCGACGTCGATGATTGCGCACAGCAAGACAGGTACATCCTTTCTTTTGCATTCCGAATTTCAAT
>CABQCM010000397.1 GCA_902462665.1 uncultured Oscillospiraceae bacterium
CTATATGTTTCTGTCGAAAGCACTCAAAGCGGCGGGGCTTACCGGTGTGGAAAGCGTGGTGTCTTTACTTTGGAAAACGGTCGGGTCATTCATCATACTGCTTGTAATTGTTTTGTACCTCTACCGTGCCAATATCCGCAAGTGGACCTATTCATATATGCTGAACTATCAATCACAGGCAATAGCAAACGGCTTTACGGTATGTCCCCGCTGTTCAAGTCCTCTTAACGAGCACACAGGTACCGGTTCATACTCGGTTCATGTTGGCGATGAGGTTACAACTACTTATTACAGCGACGGAACATCATCCACTAACCGTAAGCCTATCTATGAAAACAGAAGCTACAAGTATAAATACTACATCTGCTCAAACCGCTCATGCAGACTTGAAAGCAGCCATGACAAAATCAAGTTTGGAAGAATGCCTGCGACAAAGAAAGATGCCATATGGCTTGTTTTTGGGCAGTAAGGAGAGATTATTATGGGACTGTTTGGAATAATGTCATATGACGAAGCAATGGAAACACTGATTGAAGGAACTGCTTCAAAATCGGTTTTGGAAAAGGCGTATAAACGGGTAAAAAAGAATACGTACAACGAAAGTCAGGGAACAGTGCAGTTGCATTATTGTTTCGGCCAGCTTTACGGTATTGAAAAACTTGAAGGCTCCGCAGAGAAAAGAATTTTCGGTTCAGTGTGGCTATCGGTGGACTATAAAGGTGATTTTGACGATGATAACCTGCAATTGGTTAAAAGGTTTTTGACAAGCAAACCCGATTTTAACCGTCAGGTGAATGAAACGGCTTTGAATATGCAGCCCGATAACAAGGATTACAAATACGCGACCGTTTATCTGATTTTTGCGTATTTGTATGGTTGCGGTTTTGAACCGGATATCGGGAAAGCCGAAGAATATGCCGAAAAGTCTGAAGCGCTCGGAGATGAAAAAGCGGCCGTATGGAAAGCGCGTATCGAGGCCGTAAAAAACGGCAAATAAATGTCGCTGCGGCGGCGACCAAACGATCTACATGATGTGCTATCATTATGGTGTAAAGGAGGGGCGCATATGAAACCCGAAACGGTGCTTGGAATAAAATACAGAGAAGAACCCACGGCAAAATTGCAGGAATGGCTAAAGCAATATGCTGCCATTGCGGCGGAGTTTCCGGGTGCGGAGGATTTGGCACGAAGGCTCTCAAAACGCGCCGAAAAAGCCGGTGAGCTCATCACCGAGCGAAACAGGCCGGAGCCGCCCTCATCGTCGCACGATGATATGTATTATATTGAGATGGCAAAGATTATGGACGATGAGGACGCATCGTTCGACGGCGATTTTCCGCTGGGAAACGAAGCCGACGCGAGCTTTGCAGGCTGTTATTTTTCGGTTCCCGAACTTGCGGAAATACAGTGCGGACTGCATCATCTGATCGTCTCCGGGAGCTTTAACGGATATAACTTCGATGTGCTGGTACGAAAGGGATTTCTTGCCGAATTATATGAGGACTGGCCGGAGGCGGTACGCTGCTATGAGGGCGTATCGACAAGCGAGAGCGTGCAGGAGCGTGAATACGAATGCCGCCGCAAAATGGAGAACGAAGGCAAACGGTGTTATGAAAAGGCGCTTGCATTTATGGAAATAGGCAAGTGGAGCGAGGTGTTTTATCCGTTGAACCGTGCCGCCAATATGGGCAATCCCGACGCCATGGCGGATCTTGCCCTTGCCCGTGTATACGGTCAGTACGGCTGCGCAAAGGATATGGGGGAAGCCCTCACGCTTCTGCGTGCGGCGGCGAAGAAGGACAACGCCCGCGCCTGCTTTGCGTTATGTCATTTACACGACAGCGGTATATGCGAGGTGGAGGCCGCCGAAGCCAAGGAAATGTGCGAAAAGGCGGCAGGGCTCGGAGATGAAAAGGCAAAAGCGCGGCTTGCCGACGGCTTTGACCTCCGCCCGATCCGTGAAATTTTGCAGGAGCAGATCGACAAAGGAAATATTGACGCCCTTTGGCATATGGCACAGTTTTGCAAAAAGGAAAACGATGAGAACGGTGCTGTCGAGTGGTTTAACAGAGCCATTGAAGCGGGGCAGGTTGACGCTCTGCTGAGCGCGGCAGCGGTTTATCTTGACAAAAACGGCGGCTTTTACAATAAAGAGCTGGCAAGACAGTATCTTCGCCGTGCCGCC
>CABQCM010000398.1 GCA_902462665.1 uncultured Oscillospiraceae bacterium
GGAGACGGGGCCGGAGTCGGCGCTGCGGCTCAAAGGCTTTTTGGATTCGCTCGGCTCGCGCGGGGTGGCGGTCAACCTCGACCCGGCGAATCTGGTGATGGTGGCGGGGGATGATCCCGTGGCTGCCGTGCATACCTTGAAGGACTACATTGTTCATACTCATGCCAAGGACGGGCGTATGCTGCACGACAGCCCGGACGGCGCACCATTCATCGAGCTTCCGCTCGGCCAGGGGGATGTGGATTTCCCCCGTTATTTGGAGGCGCTCGAGCAGATAGGCTACGAAGGATTTTTGACCATTGAGCGGGAAGTTGGAGAGAATCCTGCCGCCGATATCCGCATGGCGGCCGATTATCTGCGTTCCCTGATGCAGTAAGAAAGCGGGGATGTTATATGAAAACAATAAAAATCGGCATCATCGGCAACGGAAGCATCAGCCGTATGCACGCCAATGGGTATCGAAAGCTGGAAAATGTCGAGATTTACGCTCTGTGCGATATCAACCGGGAGCGGGCGGAGACCATGGCTAGGGAATACAACGTGCCCATGGAGCGGGTGTTTACCAGTGTGGAAGATCTGGTAGCTCTGCCTGAGATTGACGCGGTGAGCGTTTGTACCTGGAACAGCGCCCACGCCCCGTGTACCATCGCAGCGCTGCGCGCTGGCAAGCACGTGCTGTGCGAGAAGCCCATGGCCATGAACGCGGCTCAGGCTGCGCAGATGGAGTTGGAAGCCAAAAAGGCGGGCAAACTGCTGATGATTGGATTTGTACGGCGGTTTGGCAACGACTGCGACGTGCTGCGAGATTTTATCCGCATGGGCTATTTCGGCGACCTTTATTATGCCAAGGCCACCTATCTTCGCCGTCATGGCTGCCCGGGCGGCTGGTTCTGCGACAAAACCCGTTCGGGCGGTGGTCCGCTGATCGACCTGGGGGTGCACGTGATTGATCTTGTCCGCTTTCTGATGGGCAATCCCCAGCCGGTGTCGGTGTATGGCGCAACCTTTGACCATCTGGCCAACCGCCCGGGAGTACGCAGCGCGGGGGGCTATCTGGCTTCGGGCGCTTCGGGCGGCGAGGAATATACCGTGGAGGATTTGGCCGCGGGCATGATTCGGTTTGACAACGGCGCGGTGCTGTCCATTGAGACTAGCTTCAGCCTGAATTTAAAGAGCGACCGGGGGGACATCGAGTTGTTTGGCACCCAGGGAGGCGCAAAGCTGTCGCCTGAGCTGGAACTGTATTCCCAAACCGGCGGTTATATGACCGATACGACGCTTCATTATCCCACCGCTTTGGATTTTGACGGGTTGTTTGACCGTGAAATCGCCCATTTCGCAGACTGCGTGCAAAGCGGCGGCGAATGCCGCAATCCTGCCTGCGACGGAGTGGCTTTGATGCGCATCCTCGATGGACTTTACGAGTCGGCTCGCACTGGGCATGAGGTTGTACTGTAACCGAGCAGTGCGATTTGGAAAAAGACCATTGCTTTCCAAGAGAAAGGGATAGGGATTTCTATGAAAATTGCAGTCAGTACCTACAGCTTTCAAGCTTTCATTGATTCGGGCCGTATGTCCCAGCTTGAGTGCGTGGACAAGGCCAAGGAAATGGGCTTTGAGGGAATTGAAATCATGGGCTTGTACCACGATGACCAGGAGGATGACGCCGCCTATGCGAAGCGTCTGGGTGAGCATTGTCGTGCGGTCGGGCTTCCGGTGGTTTCTTTTACGGTCGGGGCCAACCTGCTTCACGAAGATGTATCGCAAACACAGGCCGAAATCGATCGGCTGCGCGGCATGGTCGATTTGGCGGTGCAGCTCGGCGCACCGCGTATGCGCCATGACGCAGCGTGGGGCTTTAGCGATAGTCCCCGTCGAGGCCGGGGCTTTGACCAGGTGGTCGGCCAGCTTGCCGCCGCCTGCCGTGAGGTGACCGATTACGCCGCCGTGCAGGGCGTGGAGACGATGGTGGAGAACCACGGATACTTCTGCCAGGACAGCGATCGGGTGGAGCGGCTGATTAACGCTGTGGGCCGAGAGAGCTTTGGCGCATTGTGCGACATCGGCAATTTCCTTTGCGCTGATGAGGAGCCGGCTTCGGCAATCGGGAGACTGGCGCCCTATGCCAAATACGTTCATTGTAAGGACTTCCATTTCCGCCCAGGGGATTGGGATGATCCGG
>CABQCM010000399.1 GCA_902462665.1 uncultured Oscillospiraceae bacterium
ATGGAGGCATTCGACGATATTTTGCAGATGACGGCCTATTTTTGCCGTCGCAACGTCAAAGGCAAGGACGACGGCATGATGGAGGGCAAGGCCAACATGCAGTTTTTGGACGCTTTGAACAAGGTCATTGCCCGGTATGAGAGCCTGACCCCGCTGTTTGAGGCGATGTCGGTCATGATGGACTACGACACCTACTGGAAGGACCTAATGAAGAACCCCAGGATCAAAAATCCGAAGCTCGTCTTTCAGTCTGAGGTCGAAAAGGCCCTGCTGATGCCGTCCGCCATCATCGGCGAATACACCGCCCGCAAGGCCCAGAGCGACACCGGCCACACGCTGCACCGGGAATACAACTGGACGAAGGCCTTTGACGAAGAATAAGAAGAAAAAGCGGAATTTTTGAAAATGTGCCCTGAATAACAACAGCCCCGGGATTTTCCAAAGCAGAAAATCCCGGGGCTTTGCTGTCTGTATATTTATTCGCATGTATAAATATTCACAACCGTTTAACAACCGGCGCGGTGCGGGCGGATACAGCGTGTGCCCTTATCGTTTGCGCCAGACGCTGTAGGGGGCGGCGTCCCCGATGCCCCGTGGCCGTTTGCGGCAGTGACGAGTGTCACCTGGGCAAATTTCCGCATCGCTCGATCCGCCCGCAGACGCGCCTAGCAGCCCCTCACAGCCGCCTCAATCGCGGCCTTATCCAACCCTTCCCCAATCACGATCAGCACCTCCTGACCGCTGGGAATGGGCTGTACGGTTATGGCGTCGCGGGCGGCGTTCAGCTCGACCCAGCCGCCGCCGTCGGGGATAAACCCCTTGACGCGCAGCACATGGCCGTATTTCGCGTCGTGCAGGAGCGTCTGCGCGGCCTGCCGGACCTGCGCGACACTGCGCCCGGCCTCGAGGAAATACAGCGAGGTAAACGCCTTGTGCTCGTCAAAATGCAGCTTGACGTAGCTTGTCTGCCGCCAGCCGCAGCGATCCACGCGGGCAAAATCAGCGGGTGTCAGCGCGTTCCAGTCCCGGCACAGTACATCGTCCGCGCCAAAGCGGCGGGCACAATGGCAGCCGGCCAGTGCGCGGTTCAGGTGGTCGATGACCGCTTCCGCCTCGCCGGGCGCGGCCAGCTGCGTGCGGCTCATGACGACAAGCCCGGCACTGGCGGCCTCGGAGGCCAGCAGGTAGTCGGCCTGCGGGGAAAGCTCGTTTTCCAGCTTGGCGTCCACAATGGCAATGACGCTGCCCAGCGTATACCAGCGGTCCAGCGGCTCGTCCCGCAGAATGTCGTAGAACTCGTCCACGTCAAAGATGCCGCTCGGCTCAATGACGACCCGGTCAAAGCCGCGCATTGCCATTGAGATCAGTTTGGTGCGCATCCGGCGCTGGTGGGTGTCGCAGTCACAGCCGCCGCTGATCGTCTCTATGTCGCAGTGCTCCCCGATCAGGTCCTGCAGCAGCATGGCATCGACGTTCACCGCGCCGAAGTCGTTTTCCAGAATGCAGACGCTGTGCCCCTGCGCGACGAGATACTGCACGTAGCGGCGCAGGAACGTCGTCTTGCCGGAGCCGAGAAACCCAGTGATCAAATCGACCTGTACCATCTTACTCCTCCTTCGGGCAGATCATGCCCCGCGGGCGACCAATGGCCGCCCCTACACACACGCAGTAAGGCAAGAATGCAATTTTTTGACGGTCTGACTTTATTCGTGAATTTCCAAAGGAAGATTGTCAGGGTCGGAAAAGAATGTCATTTTTTTGCCTGTGTAAGCATCGACTCGGATCGGCTCGGTTATGATGCCCTTTTTATTCAATTCTCTTACGGTATCATCGACAGAGTCTACAGCAAAGGCAAGATGCCTCAGGCCGTAAGCCTCCGGATAACTGGGGCGTTTCGGGCAATTTTTAATGATAAAAAGTTCTAATTCCATCCCATCGAGTTGAAGATCGATTTTGTAATCATCGCGTTCCGGTCTGTAATTTTCTCGAATGACAGAAAAGCCTAACAGATCCACATAAAAGCGCCTTGATTTCTCATAGTTGCTCCCGATAATGGCAATGTGATGAACTTTTTTCAAATTCATGGCGTATTTACCTCTCCCCTGTCTGGTGTGCGGTACCCTGCAAATAAAAAAACGTACCCGAACCCTTTTCCGTAAAGAATTGGGTTCGAG
>CABQCM010000400.1 GCA_902462665.1 uncultured Oscillospiraceae bacterium
GAGCCATATTATTGCATCACATCCTCCACTGCCTGTAAATGAACAAAATCATTACAGGTTGCTTTGCGATATTTTGCAAGGCTTACAAATGAGGCGTTTCCCTTTTTGGGGGTTGATGTTACAATATTGTTCACCAGCAGAACGAATGCTTCTAAGACGCTTAAGTTACAATGGAAAAGGCTCGAAATACATGCGTATTTCGAGCCTTTTGCTCTAAAATAGATGAATGCTTTCAGAAAGACTGTCGCTGACCGCCTTTTGTTCTCTTGCGGGCGGCGGTGAATGGAAAACGCCCTAATCCAGATACAAATGCATGGGATAGGAGAGATATTCCAGCTCGT
This sequence comes from uncultured Oscillospiraceae bacterium, assembly GCA_902462665.1. Lineage (GTDB taxonomy): Bacteria > Bacillota > Clostridia > Oscillospirales > Acutalibacteraceae > CABQCM01. Next base: position 342 of record CABQCM010000400.1, read on the forward strand.
CAAGCTTTTCGGATGTGATATATCCCGCAGGGGCGCGAAGCACAGTAGGAATACGATTCACGATCGAGGCACAGGTATGCTCCACCGTAGCGGGTTTTTGGACGTAAAACGTCGTGTCAGGTTCGCCGATGATTTTCCAATCGCACATGTCGCCGTCATCGGGACCGTACACCTTACCGATACATTGCGTTTCAATCACCGGCCCCTGATAGGTTTCTGTGGTGACCACCGCGCTCATGCCGATGCAGTTACCTTGGGGGATGGTGGCGCCAAGCGTGGAGGAATACAGATCTTTATCATAAAAATAGGGGACACACTTTTGAGTTTGCGATTTAATTGTCCATCCCATACGGTTGCACAGGGCTTCATTGGAATTCCAGACATAACTCGGCTCCAATGTGGTTGGATGCGCTATCTTTTCCTCAAATTCGTTTGGCGTCATTCCCGCGCCGTGTGCCTGTTCCAAAGCGAGGCCGTAGTCCTCGACGTTGTAACTGACAGCGCCCTCGATTCGGTCAATGCGGTGGACACCGCCTGCCACGCAGGCAATCATGTTGATCCAATAGATATCCTGCATGCCTGAGCCAACGATGGTACATCCGGTTTCTTTCGCAAGTCGGTCCAGCCGGTTGGTGATAGCCGACGCGGTCGTCCAAGGATAAATGGCTTCTTCACAGGTCGTAATGACATTGATTCCGCGTTCGGCACAGCGCACAAAGTGGGGATAGACATCATCCATAAAGCTAAATAGAGTCAATATGGCGATATCAGCGTCGCATTCGTCGAGCACCGCGTCAGCGTCACTGCGAATGACGACTCCCAGTTTGCAGCCTAGCCCGGCGTAATCTCCGATATCCAGTCCGACCACGTCAGGATTGACGTCGATTGCCCCCACGATTTCTGCGCCTTTTTCGTACAGATACCGCAAAATGTATTTGCTCATTTTACCGCATCCATACTGAATCACACGAATTTTTTCACAGTTCATGACTACTACCTCTTTCCTTTCTGATATTTCTATTTTTGTCCGGGAAGAGACTTCCCATACAAACAAAAGTAAATCAAATTGAGATTTTTAATGAATACCGTCTCGCGAAAGGGATAGTGATATTGCGAAAGAATTATTTGCTGTATGCGCGCTTAGCCGACAGGAGCCTGGCCGCTGCAAGCAGATGGTGACACCGTCTTCTATTGTAAAGGTGCAGAATGGAAAAGATAAAAACAATGTTAAGATAAATTGTGTATACTCTGTAAATTAATGGGATTCGTCGGTGCCATACAGCATCGCGCCGAAGTAGGTGACCGTATTAGCCCCATTAATGTATTTCATTCCAGCAGCGGAAGCCATTTTCGAGACATTGATTCCATATGCCTCCAGCGAAGGAAGGGCCAGCTCGGGAAAACGACAGGGGAGCTGTTCCAGCTTAGTACATTTCTCGCAAACATGGCATCCACCGGCGGCCAAGTGGAGATGAGGGCACGGATCCTCCATAGTTTCCCGCTTGAAGCGAAGGGTCAGTTGGACGTGGCGTTTGGCCGCCAACTGCATCCCCTCAATATCATAAGAATCCTCCAACGGAGAAACCGTCTGATATACCAGTGCGTTTTGATAGCGCATTGCTTGCTTTATCAAGGTGTGAATCTCACCCACATCGGGAGGACACATCCAGCACCGTCCGTAAATTCCACAGGAGTTAACCTCACAGGCTTTACGAAACTCGGCGTCAAATACAAGCTCGGTGACTGGTATTACCGCGACGCGGTTGGCGCCCCAAACGGACAACTGCTCTGTCAGGCTGGCAATATCCATGTTACGTTCCGCTCCTTACTAG
>CABQCM010000401.1 GCA_902462665.1 uncultured Oscillospiraceae bacterium
CTGGAAAAGCTGATTGAAAATCCCCGCCACATTGAATTTCAAATTTTGGGCGACAAGGCGGGTAACATCATTCATCTGGGGGAGCGCGACTGTTCCATCCAGCGCAAAAACCAGAAACTTGTGGAGGAATCCCCCTCCAAAGCCCTCACTAGCGCGCTGCGCGAGCAGATGGGGGCGGCTGCGGTGAAAGCCGCGCAGGCAGCTGGTTACACCAGCGCGGGCACGGTGGAGTTTGTTCTCGACGCCGCGGGCAACTTCTATTTTATTGAGATGAACACCCGCATTCAGGTCGAGCATCCGGTCACCGAAATGGTCACCGGCGTCGATTTGGTGCGCGAGCAGATTCGCGTTGCGGCGGGGCTGCCCCTATCGCTGCGGCAGGAACAGGTGAACTTCACCGGCCATGCCATCGAATGCCGCATTCTGGCCGAGGATCCCGCCAACGGATTTCGTCCCTGCCCGGGGCCGGTTTCCTTTCTTCATCTGCCGGGCGGCTGCGGTGTTCGCATCGACACGGCGCTGTACAACGGCTACGAGACCAGCCCCTTTTACGACTCCATGATTGCCAAGATCATCGTCCACGCTCCCACCCGGCTGGAGGCCATCCGGCGCATGCGCCGCGTGCTGGAGGAACTGGTCATCGACGGCATTGAGACCACCGCAGATTTCGCCCACCTGATCTTGTATCACCCGGAATTTATTAAGGGAGTCTATAACACCGGCTTCCTCGAGCGCAATCTCGACGAGCTTCTTTCGTGGGAGAACTCTTGCGAGCGGGTACGCTGAACCGGCGCTTCTTCCATGGAAAGATTTTTTTCCATTCGCCCCTTTCGCGCCGATCGGTGTGAAAAGGGACAAACGACGACCGAACGTTGAAAGGAATCCGCCATGAACGATTTATTTCGACAGAGAAAAGATAAAATGGTGGCGCTGCAAAACACGCTACGCAGCAAATTTATGGACAAAAAGCCCGCGCAGGCCAAGGCCGATAAGCCGGCTCCAGCGGGAGAGGACTTGTTTTTCCGCTGTCATTCCTGCGGGGCCGAATATACCAAAAACGAGTTTATTCAAAGTCTTTGCGTCTGCAAGCAATGCGGCTATCATCACCCTGTTACGGCTTACCACCGGCTAGGCATGCTGCTCGACCGGGGCAGCTTTCGCGAGCTAAACCGTCATTACTCCGCTCCCGACCCCCTGGCCTTTCCCGGCTATGGGGCCAAGCTGCTGTTGCAAAAGAAAAAGACCGGTCTGGCTGAGGCGGTCGTCACCGGCACGGGGAAAATTGAGGAGCGACGCGCGGTGGTCGCCGTGCTGGATAGCCGGTTTCTCATGGGAAGCATGGGGGCGGCCGTGGGTGAAAAAATTACCCGCGCTATCGAATATGCCACCCGTTCCAAGCTGCCGCTCATTATCTTCAGCGCGAGCGGCGGGGCGCGCATGCAGGAAGGGATTTTCTCTTTGATGCAAATGGCCAAAACTAGCGCGGCCATCGCCCAATTTTCGAGCAAGGGCGGGCTGTTTATCTCCTATTTCACCCACCCGACCACCGGCGGGGTAAGCGCCAGCTTCGCTTCACTGGGCGATATTACGCTGGCCGAGCCGGGCGCGCTCATCGGTTTCGCCGGGCCGCGGGTCATCGAGCAGACCATTGGCCAAAAGCTGCCCGAGGGATTTCAACGCTCGGAATACCTGGAGGAGCACGGCTTTGTCGACGCCATTGTCGAGCGCCGGCAAATGCGTTCCACCATCTCGCAGCTGCTTAGGCTGCACGAGAACAAAAATAAGGGCTTTGCCATTTTCAACGGATGAGCGCCCGCCGCTGATCCCACCTCGATTTCGGAAAGGCTGGTATGCGCTATGTTCAAAGACATTGAAGCCAGGCTGCTCGCCCTCGAACAGGAGCAGCATACGCTGGAATCCGTTCCGCCGGGTCCAGACGGCGAACTGCGCCTCAAACAAATCCGGCGCGATTGTAAGGAATTGCTGGAATCCTGCCGGGAGCTAACGGCGGAGGATAAGGTGTATCTTGCCCGCCATCCCAAGCGCCCCAACATCCAGGCCTATCTCACCGCCCTGTTTACCGATTTCTTTGAACAAAAAGGGGACCGGCTAGGCAAAGAAGATGCAAGCATTCTGTGCGGCATCGCTTTGTACAAGGGGGAGCCGGT
>CABQCM010000402.1 GCA_902462665.1 uncultured Oscillospiraceae bacterium
GATTCCCCTCCCAAAATGACCCGGTAGAGACCGCTTTGCCGTAGTAAATCCAGTTCGTCGTTGGTGAAACGGACGAATTGCTGCGCCACCACGGTGCCGTCCCAGGCAATGCGTATCTGACGCTCAAGAAACTGCCGCGCAATACGCTGCGCCCGGGCACGGTCGAGAAAAAAGTTGTTGTCAAAAAAATGCACCGCGTCGATGGCATAGCGTTCTTTCAGCCAGGCGACGTCCGCGGCCACCCGATCGGCCTCCAGGCCGTACCACCGCCTCTGAAACACCGTGCTGATGGAGCAAAAAGCGCAGGCAAAGGGGCAGCCCCGGCTGGATTCGTAGCCAATCACCCGTTGATGTCCCCACTGAGGATGAACATAGGGCGTTAGGTCAAGTCGCTCATAGCCCTCGATAAGATTGCGCGGCATTTGAAAATCAGCATACTCCCGACGGACATTGCGCATGACCCGCCCCCCCTGCTTCCACAGCAGATTGGGAATGCCCTTTGGCGATTGTCCCTGCTCCAGGCGCTCGGCCAGCAGGGGAAGAATTCGCTCGCCCTGCCCCGTCACGACCATATCCACCAGAGGATGCGCGATGGTCTGCTCGGGCATCAGGCTGGGATGCCAGCCGCCCCAGACGATGGGAACGCTTGCATCAGCCTCGCGCACCGCCCGAGCAAAGCGCAGACCGTTGACGATCTGATTGCTGGTAATCGCGCTGACCCCGACAAACAGCGCCCCCTTCCCCCGGCGGCCGATCTCGCTGGCGGAATAAGGCCGCAGCCGCTCGTCCAAAATTTCGACCTCATACCGTGCAGGGTCAAACTGCGCGGCCAGGGCGACGACCGACAATGGCAGGTCGGTGTAAAGTGTGGGAGAATCTCGCCCATTGGTCAGCGAGGGATAAAAAAGCACAATGCGTTTCATTCATTCCTCCAGCAAAGCGGCGGCCGCAAGGCGTTCGAGCAGACGGCCCATGACAGCAAAATCGACCGAGTTCCCCAGCATTCTCTGCAAATGCAGCATATCGCTGAGCAGGGTCATCCATTGGGCAAAGGCGGCGCATTCCGGTCCTGCCGTGCGAGCGCCCGCTTCGCGTGCGATACTGACAAACTGATCGGCATAATACTGATAGAGCGAGCACAGGCGGCGGCGAAGTTCTTCGTCGCCCTCCCTCGCCGATTTCCACAAATCGAGGTAACTGTCCAACGCGGCCGGAAAATCCCGGCTTCCCAGCGCATAGGCCCTGGTCAGCAGGGAAAGCTTCTCCCTAGCCGTCTTCTGCGCGCGCACTCCGCAGCGAATCTGTTCGACCCACGTCTTGCCCGCGTATTCGACCGCATCCATGCGAAGCTGCCAATCTCCGCCCGGAAAGTAGGCGCTCACGCGGGAGATCGGAAGCTGCATGCGCTGGGCCAGAGCAGAAACCCGAAGCGAAGGCAGACCGTGGTGCAGCAGCTCGTGAACGGCAGCTTGCAGCAGAATTTGCTTGCTCATGAAGATCACCATGCCCTTGCTTCGCAAAGGTTTCCTTTCGTTTCAAAATGCGCCCATATCCTGGAACCGAAGGCAAAAAGACGTTTTTAATCCGGCAAATCGCCCGGCTGCAGCCAATAACGGCGCAGCGCGTTGTTGCCATAGTCGGCGATGATTAGGCTGTCTCCCTGCACGGCCATACCGGCCGGAATGCGAAGTCGCATCGCCGCCGGATCGTCGGAATCCACATACCCTGGCCCACTGCCGCAGACGGTTTTGATCCTACCGGAACGCAGATTCATCGCCCGAATGCGATGATTTCCCGCGTCAGCAATGAGCAAAATCACTTCAAAGCACAAGCTTACCCAATAAGGCGCGTGCAGCCTAGCGTATCGGCCGGGGCCGCCGTCGCCGGTATCCCCCGGCTCGCCCGTACCGCACAGGGTATCAATGATGCCCGAAGCCAGCGTCACGCGCCGGATGCAGTGGTTGCCATAATCCGCGATATAAAGACAGCTTCCATCGACAGAAACGCACAGCCCATAGGGGCGATCGATCCGGGCCAGCACCGCCGCGCCGCCGTCCCCGCTGTAACCGTATTCCCCGCATCCAGCGACGGTGGAAACGATTCGATCCCGGTCAATGCGGCGAATCACGTTGTTGCCGTAGTCGTTGGTATATACATTG
>CABQCM010000403.1 GCA_902462665.1 uncultured Oscillospiraceae bacterium
TCGAAACCATTGAGGATCTTTATCAGGGAGTAAAATCGGCGCTTGTGCCGGGGGGCGGCTATGAGATGTTCCTCAAAGTGGATGCTCGCCCCAAAAATGTGAAAACTTCCTCCGCCAACGCGAAACTGTTGCAAATGGTGACCAATCAGGATGTGACCGAGCCTTTTGTGGACGTTTATGTGACGACGGCGGCCAACGGAGAAAATTATCTTTTGAGCAAGCAGACGGTCAGCGATGAAATCAAGGAAGAGGGAATGATTCGCACCTACACTGCCGGGGAGGTGTCGACATCCGTCGACATTACCTGGCCGAGCTGTATGACCGACAAGCCCACCACCATGGCCTTTTCTTCGAATGGCGCGCAGACCTTCAACGTGGTCTTTACCAATTTCCAAAAGCTTGGGCGGGAGCCGTCGAACTTCAGCATTATTTCCACGAAGGAAAGCGGCACGCTGGCTTTCTGCTCGGATGGCGTTACCGAGCTGGCTGTGCCCGACGAGGGGTACCTTACCCTTTCCAAAGGCGAGGGCTGGTATGCACATCCCACCATCATTACCTGGGACGTGAGACCCCAGAAAATTCTGCTCAAGACCAATATGGAGGGCACCGCGTACACCGAAATTCAATTCGTCTATGCCGGGAGTGACCGCCCGACGCTGTCGGCGGTTCCCTTTGAGTCGATTGACGTTGATTTGGACTGGGCTTATCGAGTAGCGCAGCACATTGTTCAAGAAGGCACTTATGGCGCGAACGGATATGACCCCACCTATATCTGCGGTACCGAGGGCTTGGGGCCGGGCGCGCTGGCTGCGGCGGCCTACATTCTCAAAAAATACGACAGTCCGCTGGCCAAGGAGGCCGAGGCGCTGGCGCTCAAGGCCAATCGCGAAGCCTATGAAGCCTCGGTGGAACGAAATCATACTCCGTCCTATTTCCTCGACCGGGTTCAGGGCTGTCTGTTCCTCAACCTCATGGGATACAACGAGTTTATTTCCGTTGCCGGTTATTATGGACAGTTTGTGCTTAACAATCAAAACGCCGACGGAACCTTCTATTATTTTGACGCGCGCAATGTGCTGACGCTGCAGCTGGTCTATGAGATGATCGATCTAAGCGCTTATCGCGACGCGATTGAACGCTACCGCGCCGCGGTGACCTACACCGACGATCATATCGAATACAAGGGAGAAACCCTGCGGCAGCATTTGTTTTTGTATGGCGCGGCCGACTTGGGATATCTGGGCCATATGGGCGACGCCGAGGCAATCGAGCATGTGATGCGCATCTCGGCTGAGAGCTACGATGATGCGGGGGTGTTTGCCTGCTCGGATATCAACCCTTATTTCCTTGGCTGGTCGCTCAAGGGGATGATGAAGGTATCGTATGATGCGGAGGAGAAAAAGGCGATTGTCAAAAAGGGACAAGCGGCTTTGTATGATGCGGATGGGAATTTTGAAATTTTGGACTATCCTACCTCTTATATGAATAACCCCTATCTGTACAGCGACTACATTTTACCTCGGCCCGTGACGCTGGGGGACGTCAATGATAACGGCAGCATTGACGCTACCGACGCGCTGCTTGCGCTGCAGCACAGCGTCCAGTTGACGACGCTCGAAGGCGATCGCTTCACAGCGGCGGATGTAAACCGCAACGGTACGGTAGATGCCTCTGACGCATTGCTGATTTTGCAGCATTCGGTTGATCTCATTGATGAGTTCCCGAATGGTTAAATGGAATTGATAAAAACAAGGCCGCACTGCGATTGTCAGTGCGGCCTTGTTTTGTCAAAAAGGTTGACAACGACAGTGGTTAATGATATCATATATATCGTTGCACGATATAACGTCTCACGTAATAGACGCCATCTTTTGTGATTATTGGACAGGAAGGGCGTGGTCATCACAATGTCAAATCCAGCGCTTACCGAAGCGGTATATTACATTCTGCTGTCGCTGATGGAACCCAGGCACGGCTATGGAATTATGCAGAATGTAGAGGGGTTGTCCGGCGGCCGTGTCAAGCTTGCCGCGGGCACGCTTTACGGAGCGATCAACGCCCTGTTGGCAAAAGGTTGGATTGCAGCGGTCCCGGGAGAAAAGGAGAGCAGAAAAAAGGAATATCAAATCACCGCGCAAGGCCAGCGGATGCTGGCGG
>CABQCM010000404.1 GCA_902462665.1 uncultured Oscillospiraceae bacterium
TGTAAAAGGAGCTATGCGGTATGAAAGACACGGCTTTGACACGCGAGGACATGATCCGGATCATTGAAGGCAAGGGCGCGGCACAGCGAGTCCCCCTTCTTTTTCATCCCTGGATCAGCGCCGGCAGCTTTGGGGAAGAGGCGCCGCGGTATCAGGCGCTTCTCGACGAATATCCCTGCGATGCCCAGTTTATCCCGCTGCGGATTCCAGACGTTTTTCTTGCGCCGGAAGACTCGCCATCCTACCGCTGGCTGAATATCGACAACCCTTTTCCTCCCGGTACGGCGTTGGACGCTGTGAGCGCTATCCGCGACTGGAGCGAGCTGGACGGTATTCTGGAGGAATTTCCCGATCCTTGGTATCCGGGGTTGATTCCGGACGCGCCGCCCAAGGAAAACACCTATCGGGTTGCCCAATGGTGGTATTGGCTGTTTGAACGGTTCTGGTCGCTGCGCGGCATGGAAAATGCGCTTTGTGATTTTTATGAAGCGCCCGAGAGCGTACATCGGCTCTTTCGCGCGCTCACCGATTTTTATAAGGTACTGGCCACCCGCGCGCATGCCGAGCTGGGCGCTGACGCCATCTGGACAAGCGACGATATCGGCACCCAGACCGGTCCCTTTTTCTCCCCCGCTATTTTTCAGGAGTTTTTTAAACCGTATTATCGGGAACTCATCGACCATGTGCACAGTCTGGGCATGCATATGTGGATGCACTGCTGCGGAAACATCCTGCCTTTTCTACCCGATCTCGTCGAAATTGGTCTTGACGTGCTCCATCCCATTCAGAAATACACGATGGATGAGCGGGAGATTGCGGAAAAATACGGCGATAAGCTCTGCATTTGGGCAGGCTTCGACGTCCAGCAGATCATTCCTTATGGGACGCCGGACGAGGTGCGCGCTGAGGTACGGCACCTATTGGATACCTATTACCGGCCGGAGGGCCGCCTGATGATGACGGCAGGAAACGGGATGACTCCCGATACGCCTTTCGACAGCCTTGAGGCGCTTTTGGACGAAACGCTGCGGTACGGTATCGTCAAATGCAGCGGATAGACTAGGAAAGTTGTAAAAGAGATGCCGGAAAAAAGGATGGCAGGGACGCCGAAAGGCGTAACCTGCCATCCTTTTTTACAGTAACATTTTATTGTTTCGGAAACCACCGGTAATGTGGGTGGAGATCCCCGGTCAGCTATCGCTTCGAGCTTGGAGGAAAGCGAGCTATTCATAAGCCAGTTCCAAAATCAGTAAAACCATTCGGCGCAGAGACTCTGCCCGTTTGCGGGCGGCATGGCAAGCAATGCGCAAGGCAGAAAATTCAGCGTGTCTCGAGACGTATGCTGGTAATAAGACTCTGTTACGGCCAGCGCAAGCCCCCGGTTCTGCCGACGGTCACGACTGTATGCAACTCGGAGTGCAAGACGCAGCCACGAAGAAAAATCAACGGGGGAGGCCGCTGTACCCAGGGATGAGAACACCGGAAGAGCCCCCGGTACGACAAGCCGGCGTTCAACTGGACTGGTGAATTGGGAGCTCAAAGGGGCGTAAGGCCTCAAAATAACGCTTTGCCGCAAGAAACCACGCATGAGGATATAGAATTCGATTGTGGTCCATCATATAGTGAATTACTGTAAAGCTGTCGCTTCCAACGAGACGGAAAGGGCCTCAAAAACCGCGTCAAAAAAAGGAGGTTTACCATCTTCCTCCCACGAAAGCTTATCGGCAAGAAACAAAGCCATGTCGTATGGACTCGGATTATGTTTCAAAGTAGTATGACACTCGATAGCAGACAAAATATCGCTGTCCTTGATTTCAAAAAATTTTTTGCCAATATTTTTGAAATCTGTTGGTGTAGCAAAAAGGGATATTTCTTTTCTGACTCATCCAGCTCGATGCAATGCTTCTGTGCAAAGGCTATCATATCCTTTGGCGCAATACTGCAGCCGATATCGTGAAGAAGAGCCGCTAGAAAGCATTTTTCTTTCTCAAGCCCATACCGTTCCGCGATTCTCACACTCATTTGTGACACGGCCTTAACGTGGCGGAGGGGTTGATCCATATTATTCTGTTTATAAAACGATTCAATGCCCAGAAAGACGCATTGTTTTTTCACCGTATTACCGCAGGACGAATCGGATGCCTTTATTGAAAT
>CABQCM010000405.1 GCA_902462665.1 uncultured Oscillospiraceae bacterium
GAGTCTCCCGCCACGGCGGGAGTGGTGCAGGCGTGGTCATTGCGCCAGGCGTCGCGCTGAGCGACGTCGCGCAGGTTGGGGATCTTCATCGGCGTATTGCCGTTGAGTGCCGAACGGTAGGCCAAAATTCCGCAGATTCCCATATCCACGGCGGTATAAACGTCGATGGAGTATTTCTGCGCGATCGGATCGCCAAGAATCTTTTCAATAAAGAAGTGGGTGGGGTAAAAATCGCTGCCGTTGTGGCCACCAAACTGAGAGGCCATTTCCTTTTCCACAAAGGGCTCGGGGGCGTAGTGCTCCCAGTCGCCAATGCACAGGCGGTCGGATTCCTGATAAATATTCATGACCTGGTTTTCGGAAAAGCGCCCGCTTTCCATCATGCCTTTCGTACCATAGAACTGGTAGTTGATGGAGCCGGGCTCGCGTTTCAAACCGCCGTGGACGCTGCGGGCAACCGCGCCGTTGTCCAGGGTCACAAGCTCTACCCCGGTGCCGCGGAAAAGGCCGAGCTGAGCGAACGTTTTGCGCGGCGGGGTTTCAAACCCGACGACCTGCACGGGCCGGCGGCCGGTGACGGTCAGGAGAGGGCCGATGCTGTGGGTGCAGTAAAAATTGGCGTATGCCTGGTTGCGCCAATGATTGCGCTCGCCGTAGGTAAGCCCCGGCCAGCCGCGCGAGCAGTCGTGAATGTATTCTCCCTCGCAGTATTCAATATCGCCGATTTCTCCCAGCTCATACCGGCGTTGCATTTCAAAGGTATGCTGCATGTAGCAGTAGTTTTCCGCGTAAGCGTAGACCTTCCCGCTTTGCTCGACCGTCTCGATGAGCTCGACCGCCTGCGCCATTGTCTCGCAGGGCAGCACCTCGGAGAGCACGTGTTTTCCGGCTTTAAGACAACGAATGGCAAAGGGCGCGTGTTCGTTGGCGTAGTTGGCCAGCACGACGGCGTCCATATCATAGTCAAGGAAATCATCGAAGTTATTAAACAAAGCGATGGACAGGCCGCGGTTTTTGGCCTCCTCAGCGACTCGGTCGAGCAGGGGTTGGTGTTTGTCGCATACCGCGACTAAGTCGGCGTGAGGATGCTCGTATAGCACGTCGATCATCGAGTGGCCGCGGGCCCCGCCAAATACACCGATTTTCAGTTTGGTTTCCATGGATTTATCCTCCTGATTGTGAGATGTGGGTATATTATAACGGGCCGGTTGGTTGCGTATCATGCACGTAGTGCACAAAATAGATGCGTTTATTTTGTGCGTATTTACAAAAACGAGCGCGCCAAAATAAATTTTCAAGCGATAGCTCTTTTTTTTTACAGCAGAGCATAGTACACTAATTATTAGATAGAATGAGGACGCTATGGATGAAGCATGGCGGCTTGGGAAAAGAAAGGAACCTTTCGTATGGACGATCCAATATCACTGCAAAAACTGGCCGAGCAAACCGGACGAAACAAATCCACGATTAGCCGCGCACTCAATCACTGCGGCGGCGTGGATGCCCAGACCGCCGCGGAGATCCGGCGCCTGGCCAAGGAGCAGGGTTACACGACGCGCCAAACCGGCCGGGCCGCCCCGTTTTGCGGCGTTGTTTTACCCGAAAATCCAGCGTATTATTGGGGAGAGGCCCAGAGGCAATTGTATGCGGTGCTTCGGGACGGGAAGGTTCCCTTTCGCGCGGCTCTTTATCCCCGGTTGACCGACCAGGAGGATTTTTTTTCGGCTTTGGAAACGATGATGGCGCGCTCACCCAAGGTTTTGGTGGTATCCGCTCCCGCCCAGCCCGAGGTGGAGCAGAAGCTTCGGGACATTGCGCAGCGTATTCCGGTGTTTCTTCTCAGCGAGCGGATGGAAGGAATCAATCTTTTCTATTTTGGAAGTGATCCCGAGCGGGATGGCGCTTTGCTTGGGCAGGCGTTTCGAGAGGCCTATCCCGACCGAAAAAGGCTGCTGATTTTGGATTCGGTGCAAGATGGGGCGCGTACCAACGCTTTCTTGGGGGAATGCTTTGGTGTGCAGATTGCGGGGCGAATTCATCTTCCCATATGGAGGCCCAACGACGCGGCGATTCTTGCCCGGCGCATTGCCTCGGATGTGAAAGAGCCGTTCGACTGCGTCTATTGCAGCACAGGAAGTTTGCCATCGGCTT
>CABQCM010000406.1 GCA_902462665.1 uncultured Oscillospiraceae bacterium
GCCGCAGCATTGAGCCGAGGGAGCTTCGTTCTCTGTGCATTGGGGAGCTTCCCGCCATCCTGCTCGAGTTGCCCCGGTGTCCTTATAAGTCGTGGATTGCCGATTGCATCGCCAACATTGCCTATAGCCTTTCGGTGACCCCCATTCTGGCGCATTTGGAGCGGTATATTGGCTTTTATAAGCGGGAAGAGCTGGAGGAAGTGTTGGACGCTGCTGATTCGGTCGTCCAGTTTAACATCGGTTCCTTGTCCTCTCACGATACCCGCAAGCAGATTAAATCGTTCTACGAGAAAGGGGTTCCCCTCGCGCTCGGCAGCGACGCGCATAATTTGACTACCCGCCGTCCAAACTGGGACAGCGCGCAGGGATATCTCAGCAAGACGCAAAAAGGCGTTTCGCGGCAGGAATGGTTTGTCACCCCCGCGTTCTTTACGCAGGGTATGGAGCGAGAATATGGTCTGATTCTGTGATAAAAGCATCGAATTGAATTGCTAATCTATCAATGCAAAACCCGCGTGGGGGAGTAATTCTCCCGCGCGGGTTTTGTCGTGTGCCCGGTTTCGGCGGTAAATTCGTTCCTGCGCCCCAAAGGGCAAGCCGTTTGCAAGGCGTGCGGGAGAATTTTTTATGTGTGGCCAATCAATTTGCAGGCTTGTCACATAGCGGCTGCATTTTTCGCATATATTTACTTTGGAATGCGAATTCCCGTTTTGGAAAGGAGAAGGTTCATGCGATTGAGACAAAGGCTTGCCTGCCTGGCGACCGCCGCTGTGCTTGGGATGATGTGCGCTCCGCCGGCCGCCCTCGCGCAGGAACAGCCGTCGGTTTCGGCTGGGTCGGCTGTGCTGATTGACGGGCTGTCGGGTAAGGTGCTTTATGAAAAAAACGCCTACGAAACCATGCCCATGGCCAGCACAACTAAAATTATGACCACCCTGCTGGCCATTGAATCGGGAGAACTGGAGCGCGAAATTACCACCACCAAAGAGATGGTGACGGTAGAGGGCTCGAGCATGGGATTGGTCGAAGGGGATACGGTCAGCCTGAAGGCGCTGTGCTATGGGATGCTGCTTTGCTCGGGCAACGACGCGGCCAATACCACCGCGTTGGCTATGGCGGAAAGCCTACCTGATTTTGCCAAAAAAATGAACGAGAAGGCCGACGCGCTCGGGCTCCGGCAGACCAATTTTGTCACTCCGTCCGGTCTGGATGCCGAGGGACATTATTCCACCGCCTACGATATGGCCCTGTTGGGCCGCGCCGCGATGAAAAACGAAACCTTTGCCGCCATGGCCGCCTCTCGTACCGCTCGGGTCAGCTTTGGCAACCCGCCTTACGAGCGCACCCTATATGGTCACAACAAGCTGCTTAGCATGTACGCCGACGCAGTGGGTATCAAGACCGGATTTACCAAAAAATCCGGCCGCTGTCTGGTTTCGGCTGCTAAACGGGGAGGCGCGCTGCTGGTTGCCGTTACCCTGTCGGCTCCCGATGATTGGAATGACCATATCAAGCTGTTTGACTACGGTTTTTCCCTTTACAGCGAGCAAACGCTCAATACCGATACCGAGGAGGTACGCCTGCCGGTCACCGGCGGAGAGGCTAACGCTGTGGGAGTCCTGTGCGAGGAGGTGCGCGTCAGTCTGCTGCCCGGCCAGGCTGAACGGGTGGAGCGTACCCTTTTGCTGCCGCCCTTTACCTATGCGCCCATCGGATTTGGTGAAAGCATGGGCCAGGCGGTGTTTACCCTCGACGGAGAGGAGGTTGCCCGGGCCAAGCTCGTAGCCGCCTGGGACATTGCCCAGGCTGTCCCGCAGCCCGAGCCGCCCAAAACCGTGCTGCATAACCTCGGCGTTCTGCTGCGCGAATTTTAGAAGTAGAATTCCAAAACACGCGGTCGGTAAATTCCGGCCGCGTCTCTTTTTTTGTAAGGAAAAGGTTGCGTGAATAATTTTCATGTAGCTTTATCTTCATATAGCCTAACAAGAGATTTTTACTAGCGCTCAGGCCGCGCGGCCTGAGCGCTATTGAACATCTTTTGTTATAGTATATACAACGAGAACAAAGTCAAAAATATTCACGCTTTTAGGAAGTAAACAGCTTATTTAAATCAACCCCCAGGGCATCGGAAATATTAAATAATACGGT
>CABQCM010000407.1 GCA_902462665.1 uncultured Oscillospiraceae bacterium
CATCCATAAAATTAATGTAGCCAGGCCGGCCGTTGAGAACTTGGATAGGAAGCTCGCCCTCAGCCATAAAAATGCGCGAGGGGGTCTGGTTGGGATTGCAGCCGTATTTTAAAAGCAGCTCTTTCATATCAATTACCATCCTTTGCGTTACAAAGGGTTCCTTTCTCTTGAGATTCGCTTTCGCTGTGTCAGCTCACGCGTTATTCGTTGCTCTCGTGCTTGTTGACAATGCGGCTTTCCTGCTCGCCGGTTTCCAGGTCGATGAACCGGGTGAAAAGGGAAACTCGGTTGTCTGCATTCAGAGCGTTCCAAACCAGATTGGTAAAAGCGTCAATATCGCCCGAAATGGTCACTGGTGTCGGTTCGCCGGAAAAAGAGGGCAGGGGATCGCCGTCGGATGAATAGGTGTGAATGAAATGACCGCAGCCGGCAGGGGTGGAAACATAGTCAAAGAAGAACCGCTGCACCGAATCGGGATTGCCGTCCGCCGATTTGAGAATAGAGAGATGATAGGTGTCGGCCTTCGGCTTCCACAGACCGGAAATACGGGGCGTGTAGTTGGGACCGTCCGGCTCAAAAGTGCGGCTGCGCAGCGACTGCTCAAAGGACAAGCCCTGCTCAAAGCCGTCGTAAACGGTATCGGTTTGGTCGCCGTTGGTTACGATGGTCTGCTCTCTCCATACCCGCACAGGGGAATAGATGATGAGGGAGGGATCGACCATCCGGCTCTCATCAAACGCCTTGGTGCGGATGCCGTCCTCGGTCGCCTCGAAAATCCGATTGCGGCTGTTTTCGCTTCGCCCCATGATGAAGTAGGCGATGACCGCCTTTTTTCCATCCTCGCTCTTTCCAAGCACAATGCCGCGGCCGGGGTAACTGGTCGCGCTCAGTTCTTTTTGCAGTTCAATCATCGATGTTCTTCCTTTCCTGACGCTCCGCCGTGAGCGGGCGATATCCCAATCCATTCCCGCTGCGTTGGCAGACGGAAATGTGTTCCCTAATTTTCTTCCGGCACGGTTTTCTCCAGAATTCGTACTCGATCGCCCTCGACCAGCAGCCGGCCGTCGCAAAACAGAGCGACCGCGCGGGGGAGAAGCTTCCACTCGGCCTCTACCATCACTCGCTTTTGCAGCGTTTCGGGCGTGTCGCCGTCGAGAACCTCCACTGCTTTTTGCAGGATGATGGCTCCGCCGTCCGGGATCTCGTTAACAAAATGCACCGTCGCACCGGTGACCTTCACACCCTTTTCCAGCGCTGCCTCGTGCACCTTCAGCCCGTAATATCCCTTTCCGCAAAAGGAAGGGATCAGGGCGGGGTGGACGTTGATAATGCGGTTGCGGTAACGCGCCACCACCTCGTCGCCAAGGATGGAGAGAAAGCCGGCCAACACGATTAAATCAATATGGCGCTGTTCCAGCGCGTCAAGCAAGGTACAGTCGTACTCTTGGATATCTTGAAAGGCGCGCCGTGCAAGGCAAAGCCCTTCTTTGCCAGCAGCTTCAGCCCGCTGCAGCGCATAAGCTCCTTCCTTGCTCGAAATGACACAGGTAATTTGCCCGCCGCCCAGCTTGCCATCCCGTTCCGCGTCGAGCAAAGCTTGCAGATTGGTGCCGCCGCCAGAGACCAGTACCGCGATATTCAGCATATTTCCACACCCGTCTCGCCGTCGGCCACTTCTCCCATGATGTAGGCCTGCTGGCCCTGCTCGCGAAGGACGCGCACCGCTTCGTCGGCTTGCTCTGCGGGCACGGCGACCGCCATGCCGACCCCCATATTGAAGGTGTTGAACATATCTCTCTCCGCAATGCCGCCCGTTTTGGCCAGCAAATCAAAGATGGGCAGGATTTGTACGCTTTCGCGGCGAATGACTGCCTTTTTTCCTTTTGGCAGCATACGGGGGATATTTTCATAAAAGCCGCCGCCAGTAATATGGCTGACCGCATTGACCTTGCATTGTTCCATCAAAGTAAGAAGAGGTTTGACGTAAATGCAGGTGGGGGTAAGCAATTCCTCGCCCAGCGTATGCCCTAGCTCGTCAATGTGAGTGGATAAGTTTTCCTCATTGACACGGAATACCTTGCGCACCAGCGAGAAACCGTTGGAGTGCACGCCCGAGGAGGGGAGCGCCACGATTGCGTCGCCCGC
>CABQCM010000408.1 GCA_902462665.1 uncultured Oscillospiraceae bacterium
GGGTACGGGAATCCATCGCGCCCACCTTTAAGGAGGGATCCACGACCGTAATCACGGTGGAAAAAGAGGGGCCGGCCTCGCTTATGTAGCCCACTAGGCCGTCCGCTGTGATGACCGGAGATCGAGGAGAAATTCCGTCTAGAGTCCCGCGGTCAATGGTGAAAGAATGAAAGGCATTGGCTGGATCGCGGGAAATCACCGTCGCCGGCTGAAACTGATAGTCGGGATGCGCTTCCTTGATTCCCAAAAACTCGGAGTAAAATTCATTGTCCAGCTTATATTGGTCGTAATCAATCAGGCTGGAGGTCATTTCCTGAATGCGCTCGCGAAGCTCGTTGTTTTCTTTTTCCAAAGCCTCTACCTGGCGCTGGGCCTCGAAGAAATCGGATATGCCGTTGCTCACCGCCGCCGCCATTCGCTGCAAGGGGGTGGTGATAGCGCCCACGATGCTGGACTGGGGGGAGACCCAACTGCCGATAAGCCCCGCCGCCACGGTCACGGCGATGAGAACTACCGCGACGCCTAGCGTAATTTTAAAGCCTTTGCGTTTGAAAAATCCGCGCATGGATTGCTACTCTCCTCACGTCTGTCACGCCCCGTTGCCGGGGCTGGGAATAAGAGATGGATGCACCTTGGGGTCTTGTCCGACGAAAACATTAATACCGCCGGCGGCGCTCGTAATAATCCATCGGAATGCCCATTTCCAGACGCTTTTGAGTACCCTCGACCACAGGATTGTCCGCCACGAAAACCGGCATGCCGGTCTCGCGGGAGATCAGACGGTCAAGCCCACGTAGAAGCGCGCCGCCCCCCGTGAGGGTAATGCCGTGGTCCATGATATCCGACGCAAGCTCCGGCGGGGTCTTTTCCAACGTGTCACGAATCGCGTCAGCGATTGCGTTCAAGGGATCGGATAAGGCCTCCCGGGCCTGGGCTGCGGTAATAATCACGTTTTTCGGTAGACCGTCCACCAGATTCCGTCCACGGATTTCCATGGAATTCTCATCCTCAGCGTCGTTCTCACAGGCCGAGCCAATGTGAATTTTGATTTGCTCGGCTGTTCGTTCGCCGATGAGAAGATTGTATTTTTTGCGTACATAAGTGATAATTGCGTCGTCCATGTGATCGCCGGCGACTCGCACCGACTGCTTGGTGACAATGTCGCCAAGAGAAAGAACGGCCACCTCGGAGGTTCCGCCGCCAATATCGACCACCATGCTGCCGGTCGCATCGAACACGGGAAGCCCCGCGCCGATGGCGGCGGCCATGGGTTCTTCGATCAAATCTACCTCGCGTGCGCCCGCCTGTACGGCCGCGTCATGCACCGCCCGGCTTTCCACTTCCGTCACGCCCGAGGGAATACAGATCATCACTCGCGCGCGTGCGAAAAATCCGCCCCGCAGCGCGTCGCGAATGAATTTTTTGAGCATGGCGGCGGTAACGTCGAAATCGGCGATGACCCCGTCCTTGAGTGGTCGCACCGCTACAATGGAACCGGGTGTGCGGCCAATCATCTCTTTGGCCTCGGTGCCCACCGCACGCACATTTTCAGTGCGCACCTCCACCGCCACAACCGAAGGCTCGCGCATCACAATGCCCTTGCCCTTGATGCAAACCAGGGTGTTGGCTGTACCAAGGTCAATGCCGATATCTCTCGTAAACATATATTATAAACCCCTTTGTATGGTGAATTGCATTGGGAAGCGGCGCGCCGCTTCGACACTACTCCCAGTATCTTTTATTATAGCCGCAATGCCCGCGATTCACAACACAAAAATGAGAAAATTTCAATGAGAAGCGTACTATTTTTTACAATGCATTTATTATAAGCAGAAGAAACGAGGAATGCTACCCAATGATTGCCGTATATTCGGCAATTATTGACCTTTTGATTTTATGGTATAGAGGATGACGACAAAAAATGACCGCCGGGAAAGCTTTCTGTCTTTCCGGCGGTCATTATGAAGCAGCTTAATGGTTGCTTGAGGTGAGGGGAGAAAACGGGACCTGTTCCATCCACGCCATGGCAATGGCGATCGCTCCGGTAGGATTGGGGTGAATCCCATCCCAAGTGTAAGAGGAATCCCCTTCGTAATCCCGATAAAAAATTTCGTTCATGGGGATATAGATTGCGTCG
>CABQCM010000409.1 GCA_902462665.1 uncultured Oscillospiraceae bacterium
GTTTCACGAGCTTGATCCGTTCTGCACCGAGGGGGAGCACTTCTTCCCCGATGATACGCTGACCGACCAGCCCGAGCGTGCGGTCGTGGCGGAAATCCTGCGGGAGAAGCTGCTGCGCAATCTGCGCGATGAGATTCCGCATGGAACCGCCGTCCTGATCGAGCGGATGCGCGAGCGGGAGGATGGAAAGATGATCGACATCGACGCCACCATTGTCTGCGAGCGGGAATCTCACAAAGGGATCATTATCGGGAAACGCGGCGCGATGCTCAAGAAGATTGCCACTGAAGCGCGGCTTGATATCGAGCGGTTTCTGGATATTCCCTGCAACCTTCAGTGCTGGGTAAAGGTGCGGGAGGGGTGGCGCGACAGCGACACACAATTGAAAAATTTTGGATTTCGGGAAGATTCCTGAAAGCTGTCTCCGTCGGGCATCCTAGAATCACCCGGCGGAGTTTTTGTTTTTCAGCAAAGGCGAAAATCAAAAAATGATGGAAAATGTGCACGAATTATGCTATAATATTTTTCGTCACCCCAAATATCGTTCGGGCGGGCAGAAAAATAATGCCGCCCGTATCACATCATGCTTTGACGGCAAATTTTATGGGTGAAAGAGGTAAAAAGCAGATGGTAGTAACCAAAAAATCGGTGATTGGCGATATTCTCGACGCAGCTCCTTCCACCGCTCCCTACTTTACCAAAATTGGGATGCATTGTCTGGGATGCCCGCATTCCCGCGGGGAAACCATTGAACAAGCCTGCGCGGCACATGGCACCGATGCCGACGCTCTGGTCGAACAGATTAACCGTCATCTGTCTGCGCGATGAGCAGCGCGGTAGCATCGCTCGACGCGCGGTTGAGGACCGTCGCGTCCTTTGTGCGGCAGGGCGCCCGCCTGGCGGATATCGGCTGCGATCATGGCTATCTTGTCTGCGCACTCGCGCGCGACGGATGGATTAAAAGCGGACTCGCCTGTGATGTCAACGAAAAGCCATTGGGGCAGGCGCGCCGTGAAATTGAACGCCAGTCCCTCGACGATAAAATAGCCTGCCGCCTTGGCGACGGGCTTTCAGTCGTTGACGAGGGCGAAGTCGACGACATTGTAATCGCCGGAATGGGCGGAGAAACAATTGCAGAAATTCTTTCGTCCTGTAAATGGAAAGACCTTGCCACCAAAAGATTTCTGCTTCAGCCGATGACCCGCGCCCCTTTTCTGCGGCATTGGCTCTGCACCCATGGGTTTGGAATCATGGCCGAACGCGCCTGCGTCTGCGGCGACCATGCCTATACTGTCATGCAGGTGCATTATACCGGCGCGCGCTGCAAGCTGGGGGAATACGATCTCTATTGTTATGCCGGGGAATTGACCTGCGACGCCTCCATGGAGGCAAAACGTTTTTTAAACCGGGCTGTTTCGGCGCTTCGCAAACAGGAAAATGGGATTGAGAAGTCCGATCCTGTTCATGCCGGCGCCCTTCGCCGTCTGGTGAATAAACTGGTGACAGTCATCGAGGAGGGTCGCTGATGGCGTTGGATGGCATGATGCTTTCGCTGCTGCGCCGGGAGCTGGAAAGCCGCATCCTTTGTTCCCGGGTGGATAAGATTCATCAGCCCACCAAGGAGGAATTGATTCTGGCTCTGCGCTCCCAAAGCGGAAATGTCCGGCTGTTGCTTTCCTCACGGGTCGCGGCGCCGCGGGTGCAGCTTACCGCTTTGACGGTGGAGAATCCCAAGCAGCCCCCTATGTTCTGTATGCTGCTGAGAAAATGGATCGGCAATGCCAAACTCATTGCCATTCGTCAGCCAGGCATGGAACGGGTGCTGCTTTTTGATTTTGAAACAACCAATGATTTTGGAGATATGGTGGTTGTGACGCTCGCCGCCGAGGTCATGGGCCGGTACTCCAATCTGATTCTCATCGGGCCGGACGGCCGGATTGTTGATTCGGTTCGACGGGTCGGAGCGGACCGCTCCTCCCTGCGGCAGATTCTGCCCGGCCTTTTCTATGAAAATCCACCCGCCCAGGACCGGATTGATCTCATCGAACAGGGTGCCGGAGCGGTTTGCGAACGGATTTTTTCCTCACCGCGAGATATTGACCTTGCAAAGCTGCTGCAGGAAACGCTGGAAGGCGC
>CABQCM010000410.1 GCA_902462665.1 uncultured Oscillospiraceae bacterium
ACGAGAATAAATATGAGGCAGTTCAGATGTTGGCTGACAACTATGG
The DNA here is from genome assembly GCA_902462665.1 of uncultured Oscillospiraceae bacterium. Taxonomy (GTDB): domain Bacteria; phylum Bacillota; class Clostridia; order Oscillospirales; family Acutalibacteraceae; genus CABQCM01. The sequence continues at coordinate 47 of CABQCM010000410.1, forward strand.
CTTCAATGTGAACCCGGATTATGCGGTGAAGCTGATGAAGCTTTGGAAGTTTGGCGTTTCCAATGCGCAGTGTGAAATGTGCCTTGAAAATTCTGTTGATGAATATGTTGCCGCTGGAATTATTGATGCGTCCGCTGATTTGGAGCATCTGAAGACCGTTGCATGGAAAGCCTTTGACTTATCCAGCGTTGATGCGGAGTTTGCATCTTAACTGTTCTGCGAACCGTTTACCCTCACGCACCTGAAAGACCACAATTAGGTTAAATCTATGAAGAAGATTAAACGGATGACATGCGGATTGCTTCCGCTTTTAGCTGGAGCGGCCGTCCTGATAGAGCATTACACTGTTCCAAATGCACAGGCTGTATCTGGAACGCTTCCTGTATTCATCGGCATCCTGATGTGCGGCGTCCTGATTTTAACACTGTTATCCATCCAAAGCAGCTCTGTATTAAACTGGCTTCGAGACCGTTCTGCGTGGTATACGGCTATTTTTCTGATTTTTCTTGTGCTGGACGTTCTGACACAGAAAACAGGCATCTTTGGTCCGCCCATGTTTCCAAGTCCGGATCGGCTTCTTGCAGAGTTGGTTTTGGATCGGAGCATTCTTCTTGACTGCGCCGGAAATTCGCTCAAGCTGCTGTTTACCGGTTACTTTTGGGGGATGCTGATCGGATTGCTGACTGGTATCCCAGCAGGACGCTCCCGAAAAGCGCGATATTGGATTGCACCGATTCTTCGCGTGCTTGCGCCAATTCCATCCGTTACATGGATGGCACTGTTTTTTGTGCTCTCCAAAAGTCTGTTTCAAGGCTGCGTTGCAATGGTCGCGTATTCTGTATGGTATCCTGTTGCGTCCGGAATCATGCGTGGGATTTTGCAGGTAGCTCATGCATATATTGAAGCTGCGCAGACGCTCGGGGCAAGTAGCGAATGGAAAATTCTCCGCTATGTAACATTGCCGAGTGTTCTGCCCTGCTTATTTCAGGGTATGATCAGCGGTATGCGCGCTGCCTGCGGCTCCCTAATGATTGCAGAGATGATGGGCGTAGAATCAGGCCTTGCGTGGTATATCACATGGCAGCGCGGCTGGGGCAATTTTACGAAAATGTATACAGCGATCGTTATGATCTGCATTACATTTTTATTCGTCGATGCGGCGCTGGGCCTGCTCCGCAGGCGGATTTTACGCTGGGAGGAGAATGCCGATGCCTGATACCAGAAGTGGATCAATAGAAGTCCTGCATCTGTCAAAACAGTTTTTACAGCGGGAAACCGGTCTGACACTGGATGTTTTGAATGACATATCCTTTTGTGCAGAGCCAGGAACATTTCTGGCACTTGTTGGCGAAAGTGGCTGCGGAAAAACGACGCTTCTGCGGATACTGGCTGGATTAGAATGCGCTGATCACGGAATCGTCCAAATCAATGGAAAAGCGGTTTCGGGTCCAAATGCAGACTGCGGCATGATGTTTCAGCAAAATGCGCTGTTTCCTTGGCTGACCGTCAGAGAAAATATCGAGTTTGGTCCCAAAATGCTGAGAAAAAGTCAACAAGATCAAGCAAGAATCAATGAACTGCTGCAAATTATGCGGCTGGAAGATTTCTCAAATGTTTATCCTGCAAAGATATCTGGCGGAATGCAGCAGCGTGCTGCATTAGCCAGAGCGCTGGCAAATGATCCTTCCGTACTGCTTCTGGATGAACCACTCGGCGCATTGGACGCATTTACAAGGATGCGGCTGCAGGACGAGTTGATACGAATTTGGCAGTGGCAGAAGAACACCATGCTGATGATTACACATGATATTGACGAAGCGGTTTATCTGGCCCAAAAAGTTATCATTTTGACGCCGCGTCCAAGCCGAATCCAAAAAGAACTTGCGATCTCTCTGCCATATCCAAGGGATCGAACCAGCAGCGAATTTGTCGGATTACGGAACGAGATTCTGGAGACGCTTCATTTTGTGTAGAGGAGTTTATCATGAACAAAAGGAACGAACAATTACAGACAATGAGCTTTGAGCAGCTGCATGCACGAAGCGTGGAATTTCATGGTCATAGCTGCCCGGGACTTATCATCGGCAT
>CABQCM010000411.1 GCA_902462665.1 uncultured Oscillospiraceae bacterium
CATCGAGGCGCCATTACCCTGCACGGCCATAACGTCGGCCGACTGTTGGCACTCCTCCAAAACCTTAGGGTTACGATCGATCACCACAACGTCGTGCCCATCTTTGGACAAACGCTCGGTGAGGGCGAAGCCAATCTTGCCGTCGCCCACAATGACGATTTTCATGCTTGTACTCGCTCCATTATTCGTACTCGACCCTTTCGTCGTGCGAAAGCAGTCCAGAGTGATTTTACCACCTTTGTTCGAAAAAAGCGAGCCTTATCGGCATTTTTCTTTACAATTTCTTAAAATTTGTTTCATGCGCTGGCAGTCAGAAGACAACAAAGAGCCAAGGTAGGACATCACCAACCTCTATTTTCTCACTCCTATGCTAAGCGGCGGCATGCGTTAAAAGGGAAGCAACCGTTTCTGTCATACATGAACGCTATGCAAATGCATATACTACCATCATTGATAAGAGACGCATTGTTCTAACCAAACCGTAAAGTCCCATTCTATAAAAAGCTTTACGTGAAACCCGGCGTATGGCGCCGTCTCAACAAAGGAGGAATTGATATGTTTTTTCGCCGTCGTAAAATCGTTTTGGTAGGCGCGGGGATGGTGGGCATGAGCTTTGCCTTCGCCGCCCTCAATCAAAATGTCTGCGATGAGCTGGTTCTCATTGACATCGACCGCCGCAGGGCCGAAGGGGAAGCCATGGATTTAAACCACGGTCTGGCTTTTTCCGGAGCAAATATGATGATCAAAGCCGGTGAATACGAGGACTGCGCCGACGCCGACCTGGTGGTGTTATGCGCAGGAGTGAATCAGAAGCCAGGGGAATCCCGACTGGAACTGCTGCAGCGCAACGCCCAGGTCTTTGAAGCCATTGTGCAGCCGGTAGTGCGTTCGGGGTTTGAAGGAATTTTCCTTGTGGCCACCAACCCGGTCGATATTATGACCCGCATCACCTACGAGTTATCCGGCTTTAACTCCAAGCGGGTACTGGGCACCGGAACGGCGCTGGACACTGCCCGGCTGCGATATCTGCTGGGACAATATCTTTCGGTTGATCCGCGCAGCGTCCATGCTTTTGTGATGGGGGAACACGGGGACAGCGAATTCGTTCCCTGGTCGCAGGCCCTGCTGTCTACAAAATCCATCGCGGAAATCTGCCGGGATTCGGGTGGAAAGTATGATTGGGGGCAAATCGAAGCCCTCAGCGGCCAGGTACGAGGCGCGGCACAGCAGATTATCGAGGCCAAAAAGGCCACCTATTACGGCATCGGCATGACCCTGACCCGTATCGCCCGTTCGATTTTATTCAATGAAAACAGCGTACTCACCCTCTCTGCCCGGCTCATGGGGGAATACGGACAAAAAGGAGTATATGCCGGCGTTCCCTGCATCGTCAACCGGCATGGGGTCGATCGAATTCTCGAGCTGTCTCTGCCCGCGAATGAAATGGAACAATTGCAGCATTCCTGCTCTATTTTGGAAGAAAGCTATGCTTCTCTGACGCAGGAACCGGGAAAATCCATGTAGTGCAAATCCCTTTGGTGCAAACGGTTTCCGGCTACGGATTCTAACCTGCGCCGTTCGACGAAGAGGACGGTATCCGCCAAACCGTTTGTGTCCCCTTCTGCGCAAAGCCCCCGCAGTGCATGAGCACTGCGGGGGCTTATGATTCCAACAAAATGCAATCTTATCTTTGCTGGCGGAATAGCCGGAAGGGATCCTCGCTTTGCACGGGGCAGAAATACCATTTTCCGTTCATCTTCATCAGACGCTGCTTGTGGGTAATGGTCAGGGTATCCAGACTGCCGCTGATGACGATGGTGACAACGGCCGTGACTACCTGCCCTACCTCGCCCGGCTCAATGCCGAAATCGGCTTGCATAACCTCTTTGATTTTCTTTAACTCGTCCCCTTCGATTTTGGAACGCTCGACGTCCTCAATCTTGTAGGTGTTATCCAGGCCACATGTGTCCGAATAACTGTATTTCACCTCGGTAATCGTCTCTGAGAAATGGCGTTTCATATCGCTTTCACTGCCGGAAAACACGGTTTCCTTCCAAGTCTCCCAGACAGCGAGCGGAAAAACGCGGCGGAAATTCTGTACATGGACAAAGGACGGGTGCTGGAGCGCGG
>CABQCM010000412.1 GCA_902462665.1 uncultured Oscillospiraceae bacterium
TCTGCCGCTTTGTCGGCGGCGGGAGCGACGGTGATTGCCAACCCTTCGGCCAGCGACGAGATTGCAGGCAAGGCGCATTACCGCCGCATGCTGGTGCTCGGCCAATCGGCGCGGCTGCTATGCGGTTACGTCTACGCCGACGCCGGGCAGGATGAATCGACCACCGACCTGGTCTTTGCCGGTCACAACATGGTAGCGGAAAATGGTGTCATGCTCAGCGAAGCCAAACCCTTTTCGGGCACTGTGGCGATGAGTGAATTTGATTTAGGCAAACTGGCGGCGGAACGGCGGCGCATCACCACCTTTCAGCAGTTACCGGGCGATGCGCTGGGATTTCAAGTGATTCGGTTCCGGCTGCCGCTTCATACGCTGCATCTGAGCCGCCCAATTTCCTCCACCCCCTTTGTTCCAGGCGGTGCGCAGGACCGTGCCGAGCGCTGCGAGGAGCTGTTTGATATCCAGACAGCCGGTCTGGCCAAACGGCTGCGCCACATTGGTTCCAAAACAGCGGTGGTGGGCATTTCGGGTGGACTAGATTCCTGTCTTGCTTTGCTGGTGGCCGTGCGGGCCATGGACTTGCTTGGCCGCCCCCGCACTGATGTGACGGCGGTAACCATGCCTTGCTTTGGCACAACCGAGCGCACCAAAAGCAACGCCCAGACCCTTTGCGAGAATCTGGGCGTATCTTTCCAGACCGTGGACATCGGCCAGGCGGTACAACAGCATTTTGCGGATATCGGTCACGCCGACGATGTGTATGACGTCACCTACGAAAACGCCCAGGCGCGGGAACGCACCCAGGTTTTGATGGATATCGCCAACCAAACCGGCGGCCTGGTCATCGGTACGGGCGATTTATCCGAACTGGCTCTGGGCTGGGCGACCTACAACGGCGATCACATGTCTCATTACGGGGTCAATGCTTCCATTCCCAAAACTCTCATTCGGCACATGGTCAAATATGTGGCCGACACAGCGGAAAGCACCGCCCTCTCGGCTGTATTGTACGATATTCTAAACACCCCGGTCAGCCCCGAACTACTTCCGGCGCAGGATGGCGAAATCGCCCAAAAAACCGAGGATCTGGTCGGCCCATACGAGCTGCACGACTTTGTGCTTTTCTATGCTGTACGTTATGGCTTTGAGCCGAAAAAGATTTTCCGTCTGGCACAGGCAGCGTTCCGCGGAAGCTATCCCAACGAGGTTATCCTTCACTGGATGCAGGTGTTTTACCGCCGCTTTTTCCAGCAGCAATTCAAGCGTTCCTGTCTGCCGGACGGCCCCAAGGTCGGCTCGGTCTGCCTTTCTCCCCGCAGCAACTTCCACATGCCAAGCGATGCGAGCGCACAAGTCTGGCTGCGGCAGGTGGAGGAGCTTATGGAGCAGTTCTGCTAAGCAAAGTCAGCGGCTCTCCTCGGAATGTGCAAATCTCCTCGGCGAATTTCTCGGCCTCCCTGCGTTCGTGCGTGACAAGCAGGGTCATGCGGCCGGAATATGCGAGAAAAAGACTTTGCACACGTTCCTGCAGGTCAGGATCTAGTCCCCGCATGGGTTCGTCCAAAAGCAACAAGTCCGATGGCGTCGCCAACGCGCGCGCAATGGAAATACGTTGCCGCATTCCCCCCGAGCATTCGTGGGGGAATTTTTCTTTGCTGTCCGACAGCGCTACGCGCTCAAGCCATTCGTCCGCTTGCCGCCTGGCTTCAGCGGCCGGCATACCGGTCAAGACACAGGCAACGTTATCGCGGGCAGTTTTCCACGGTAAGAGCCGCGGCTCCTGAAACACGAAAGAGACCCGCGTTCCCTCTAAGCCTTCGATGCGACCGTGCTCCGGGTGTTCCAGCCCAGCCAGAAGACGCAGCAGGGTGGTTTTGCCGCAGCCCGATGGACCAAGCAGGGCGATTCTCCCCCGCTCGGGTAAGGAAAAGCAAAATTTCTCCATTACCGCCCGTCCGTCATACGAATGGCTGACATCCACAAAGCGAATCATGCGCTTTTCCCCCTTTTCACCAACTCCCCTATCCTGCTCGACCGGGCAATCCATCGTACCAACCCGACAAACATTTTTTCGAGCAAAATACTGGTGGTCACGATGACCACCGTCCAAGCGAGCATGGCG
>CABQCM010000413.1 GCA_902462665.1 uncultured Oscillospiraceae bacterium
ATGGCACCCGATCGCCTCTCGTTGCCATTTTCCACTACGGCACAGTCAGAATGATCCATAAGATAAAATCCGCAAGCAGCGCCCAGGCATTCAATGATGGTATTGGAATAGACTTTGAGCCCCCGAATGAGAGCCGCGCCGTCAAGGATTAAGTGCACCCCTTGTGTCTTGTCCCGTGCACGATCCAGTATGGACTGCAGCACGGCGGTATCATCGGTGCCGCCTCCATGGATGACGTCGCTGTCCAACACAGCGCCGCATTCGCTTGCCAGATAGGTTTTCATTTTCATATAGTATTCCTCCCCTCGAAATGGGGCGCCCACCCCTGAGATATAATAACAAAACAGCAATTCGCCGCTGTTTTTTACGATTTTTTAAAACGGGCCAATATTTGCGTCTATAGCCAATCCGTTTAACAAAAGTCTTGTCCGCTTTTATCCAAAATCGACAGCCGAACAATACGGCTGATACACGGCGTGTGCCATGCATCCTCCAGCGCGCCGACCACCAGCGATGGATTGACGGTACTGTCGCTGCCCGCAGGCAGCATGACCGAAAGAACCAAATCCTTTTCCTGCGCATGAGCATTCGCCGTACTCAAAAAAGGCGCGAGATCCAACTCTTTTTCGCCGCCCTTTTTGGTTCTTTTCATTACCACAATCGAATCGCGCCCGAGAAAAAGTCTGGCCTGTTCGAGAAAATCAGCTCGGCCGGGAATCCGAATCTCATATGCTGCCGCGCCGATCTCCTTGGTCTTTTGAACTGGAGCCGCGCATCGCACCGCCGGCAGATTGGGCGGCATAACCCGTTGCAGGGCACACAACACCTCCTGCATGGGCATTTCTTCCTCCAACCGGAAATCCATAATGTCGCAGCGGCTTTCCTGACCGAGCGACAAAGGCAAAGCGAAGGTGACGTAAGCGTGAGGATTGAAACCTTCGGTATACCATACCGGCAGTCCCGAACGTTTGAGCGTTCTCTGCATACACCGGCTCAAATCCAGATGGGAAATATACCGAGCGTCTCCCCGTTTTTGAAACCAAAGCCGAACGTCAACCATGGCACGCCTCCTTATCCAGCCGGTCGGCGCCGCATCCGGCGCACTGCTCAAAACAATTTCTTGTGGTTACTCCGGCGCGGGAACGCTCGCACTCGCGCACCAGAAATTCTTTGCGAATTCCGTAATCCAGATGATCCCAGGGAAGCACCTCGTCAAAGCTTCGCACCCGTTGATTATAAAAGGCTGGGTCTATGTTGCAAGAGGCGAAGACCTCCATCCATTTTTCCAGCGAAAAGCATTCGCTCCAGCTATCAAAATAGCACCCCGCCTCGTAGGCCGCGCGCAGGACTTTTCCCAGCCGCCGGTCGCCGCGGGCAAAAACCCCTTCCAAAAAGCTAACGTCCGACTCATGCCAGCTCACGCTGATTTTACGAGTCTTAACCTGAGACACCAGATGCGCCTGCTTGCGGCGAATGGTATCAATGTCGTCCTGCGGCTCCCACTGAAATGGAGTAAAAGGCTTGGGAACAAAAGTCGCCACGCTGATGGACACATTGACCCCTTTCCCTTTGGGCCGTTGCTCCAAAGAATAAAAGGTATCCACTACCTTTTGCGCCAAGGCGGCAATACCAGCGACGTCGTCGAGCGTTTCGGTCGGCAGACCGAGCATAAAATACAGCTTAACGGAGGTATTGCCCCCAGCAAAGGCTACCCGGCTGGTGCCGAGGATTTCCTCCTCCGTAATATTCTTGTTGATCACATCCCGCATACGCTGCGTCCCCGCCTCTGGGGCAAAGGTCAGCCCGCTTTTGCGCACGCTTTGAATTTTTTTCAGCAGCTCCTGTGGAAAATTATCAATGCGCAGCGAAGGCAGAGAAATATTGATATGCTCGCTGTCCGTCCAATCCAGCATTTGTTCGAGCAAAGCATTCAGCTCTTTGTAATCGCTGGTGCTCAGCGAGCAGAGAGACACCTCGTCGTAGCCGGTGGTATCGCACAGCGATCTGGCCTGACGGTTGACCACATCGGCCGATTTAGAACGCACCGGGCGATAAATGAAGCCGGCCTGACAAAAACGGCAGCCGCGGATGCAGCCGCGAAAAATCTCCTGC
>CABQCM010000414.1 GCA_902462665.1 uncultured Oscillospiraceae bacterium
CGTGGCGCTGTTACAATGGCGGCAAGCCACTCCCTTGTGAAAGGGGGTGAGGCTGATGTGGAGAGACCGAGGAAAGCAATTTCTGAGGTTTTTGGTGTGGACGGTCATTTTGACCTACATACTTTCCATAAAAGCGCGCTAGCCGTCCGGCGGCCACCGAACGGCTAGCAATTTTGACTAGCACTTAGGGGCTTGCTGCTTGTAACAGCGCCCTTTGTATTTTCATTATAGCATGGCGGCACAGAAAGTCAAGGGAGGACTTTTATGCCTGACGTATTGGATTTACTGATGGGGCTGGATAAGGCGAAGCTGCCCGAAAAGAAGGTCAAAATCAAGCGGCTTTCGAAGGAGTGCGGCGAGCCTGTGGTGTTCTCGCTACGGGCGCTGCCCTATAACCGGGTGGCGGAGATCAAAGAGGCATCTTCGGAGGACATGGCGATCGATATCCTGCTGGCGGGAGTGACGGCCCCCAACCTGCGGGACAAGGCTCTGCTGGAGAAGCACCACGCCCCGACCCCTGCCGAGCTGGTGAAGAGCCTGCTGCTGCCGGGGGAGATCGAGGACCTTTCCCGCGAAGTGGAGCGGCTTTCGGGCTACCGGACGGCGACGCTCGAGGAAATTAAAAAAAACTGAATAAAGACCCCCGGCTGATGCTGCTGTATTTTCTGTTTCGGGAAAAAAACATCACGCTGGGGGAATTTTATCAAAAGTCTCCGGGAGAACGGCTGCTGCTGACGGCGTTTTGCCAGAAGGAACTGGAGGGACGAAATAAGCCTTGACTTTCGCATACCAATTGGTTATAATTATGGTATGCAAAGGAAGTGATCCATTGAAGACAGGCAGACCAACCGATGCGCCCAAGCGGGTGCAGATTGCGGTTCGTTTTGATGAAAAGACGCTGGCGATTCTCGACCGCTTTTGTGAGCGGGAAGGCATCAGCCGGGCTGAAGGGGTTCGGCGGGCGGTGGCGAGACTGGAGGGCGAAAAATGTTGGCGCTAAATTTGCGTTATCTATGCTTTAAGCTGTCATGGGGGCTAATGTGGTTTTTTATGATAGGCGGATTTTTAGCTCTTGTGCTTTTGCCGGGGATGCTCCAAAGGAAAAACAGAGAAAAAGGGTTTTGGCAAGGGATATCTTTTGCCCTCGCAATCTTCGCGGTTGGCGTATTGTTCTATTGGGTGTGCATGTATGCGTTTTGATTTTTAGCTCCGCTTGTGCGGGGCTTTTTCGGTGAAACCGTTGGGAACGGAGGAGTAAAATGAGTTCACCAACAACGGAATGCGGCATTCTAATGGCGCTTTTGGGGATGATCCCAGCGTTTTATCTCATACCGCGCATGGATGACATGGAACCAAGGACACAATGGATTTGGGCCGGTTGCATGACTGTTTGGATAATTGTCGCAGCTGCACTTTATCTTCATAATTGACTTTTCCCCGCTCACGCGGAGCTTTTTCGGTGAAAACTTTGGAAGCGGAGGGGCAAAAATGAGTGCGGATGCGCTTATAATGCAATTAGCATTATGCACAATACCGACGCTGTATGCTATCTTTCATTTGGAAGAAGCACGCACAGACGACGGCACGAAAAAGAAAGTTTACGCGTGCCTTGCCTTTTCACTTATCTGCACCGCGTTTATAATTTTTATGTACTAGTTTTTGGATGCCTCGCTGAAAAGCGGGGCCTTTTCTTGTCCGAAAGAAGGGATATTCATGGGCAGAAACGTTTCCATCGCTGTTTCCGTGAAGGACAATTTTCGCAGGTGATCAACACGATGCGGAATGCGGGCATCCATTTCAATAAAAAACTGGAAGAAATGCAGTTTCAGCTTAATTCATTGAACAAAACCCGCGCAGCACTGAGATGTGCCGGCGACAAAAATCGGGATGACAGAACTCTCCGTTTGCGTTACAATAGATGCGATGAAGGGGGCGACAGGATGGCGCTGCATTGGAATGATCCGGTGACTGCGGTGCGCGGAATAGGGGAAAAGAAAGCATCCCTTTATCTCCGCCTCGGCATCACACGGGTAGAGGAGCTGGTCCGCCATCTTCCCCGGGACTATATCGACCTGACCCGCGTCTGCGATCTCGCGGAGTCCGTCATGG
>CABQCM010000415.1 GCA_902462665.1 uncultured Oscillospiraceae bacterium
AGGCAGTCTGCCCACCTTCCTCACCGGCGATTCCGCAATTGCTTCGGATGCACCGGTATCTCCGGCGGCGGCCATTCCGGTCGAACATATCACCAAGGAAAGCGAGCATCCGGGCGCGGCCATGGCCAAGGTGGTTATCCTCTGCAACCAGAGTAAGTTTGAAGGTCTGAAAGAGGCGATGAACGCCATCGAGGTCACGGGTATGACGGTCAGCCAGGTTCTCGGTTGCGGTATGCAGAAGGGCTCCAACAAGTATTACCGCGGCGTCCCAGTTGATCTCCACCTGCTTCCCAAGGTCAAGGTAGAAATTGTGGTGTGCAAGATTCCGGTTTCGACTGTGGTGGACGCGGCCAAAAAGGCCCTTTATACCGGCCACTATGGCGATGGTAAAATCTTTGTCTACGACGTCAAAGAAGTTGTGAAAATCCGCACGGGCGAAAGGGATTACGACGCATTGCAGGACGACTGATTTTTTGCTCTTGTCAAATTTGGTCAATCGTTGTAAAATAGGTTTGTAAGACGGCAGCAGAGGGACTTTTTCTCCCTCTGCTGCAAAGCCGTTTTTAGAAAGGATTTGTGTTATGCAGGAAGAGACCATACTCATACTTGACTTTGGCGGACAATACACCCAGCTTATCGCCCGACGTATCCGTGAAAGCGGGGTGTATTCGGAAATCGTCCCCTATCGCGTCGCTCCTCAAAGCATCGATACCGATCGGGTCAAAGGTATCATTCTGGCCGGAGGCCCAGACAGTGTCAGCGCCGAGGGAGCCAAACAATGCGATCCGGAAATTCTTACGCTGGGGATTCCAGTACTTGGAATTTGCTACGGTATGCAGCTAATCTCTATGCTGTTAGGCGGTAAGGTTGGCGCGGCCGAAACCTCGGAGTTCGGGCGCACCGCAATGAAGGTTTTCCCTCACCCCCTGTTTGCCGGTTTTCAGCCCGACCAGGAAGTCTGGATGAGTCACCACGACCGCGTCACCGAGCTTCCCAAAGGATTTCAAGTTATCGCATCGACCGCCGCCTGTCCCGTGGCCGCTTTCGCCAACGACAAGCAGCGGTATTATGGCATTCAGTTTCATCCCGAGGTCAAGCATACCCCCTGCGGCACCGCAGTATTGGAGCACTTTGCAAAGGACATTTGCGGCTGCCGGGGCGAATGGCGTATGGAACGGCTGAGTGAACAATTGATGGAACAGGTTCGGTTGCAGGCGGGCGACAGCCGGGTGATTTGCGCCTTGTCGGGCGGGGTGGATTCTTCCGTAGCGGCCGCGCTAGTGCACAAGGCCATTGGCGAGCGGCTAACCTGCATTTTTGTCGACCACGGCTTACTCCGTCAGGATGAAGCGGATGAAGTGATTCAATTTTGCACCGATGCGCTAGGAATGCGCATTGTTAAGGTGGATGCGGCCGACCGGTTCTTGGGCAAGCTGGCCGGCGTTACCGAGCCGGAAACCAAACGCAAAATTATTGGTGAAGAGTTTATCCGCGTTTTTGAAGAAGAGGCCAACAAACTAGGCGGCGCCGATTATCTGGTACAGGGCACCATATACCCGGACGTGATCGAAAGTGGAAACGACACTGCAGCGGTTATCAAAAGCCATCACAATGTGGGCGGGCTTCCCGAACATATTTCGTTTCGCGGATTAATCGAGCCATTGCGGCTGTTGTTCAAAGACGAGGTGCGCGCCTTGGGGGAGACTTTGGGAATTCCGCATCATTTAGTCTGGCGTCAGCCCTTCCCCGGCCCAGGCCTTGCCATTCGTATCATGGGAGAAATTACGCGTACGCGGCTGGAACTGGTGCGGCATAGCGATGCGATTCTACGTCAGGAAGTGGCCGACGCCGGCTTGCAGGACAGCATCTGGCAATACTTCACCGTGGACACCGGGGTACATACCGTAGGCGTGATGGGGGATGAGCGAACCTATGAAACCGTTTTGGCGATAAGAGCCGTCACCAGTACCGATGCTATGACAGTTAATTTTGCCGATCTCCCCTGGCCTTTCCTGCATCGACTGTCCGAACGGCTGGTGAATGAGGTCCCCGGCTGCAGCCGGGTCGTATACGATATCACCAGCAAGCCCCCCGCCACGATTGAG
>CABQCM010000416.1 GCA_902462665.1 uncultured Oscillospiraceae bacterium
GAGGACACCTCGGCGCTCAATCCCGGCGACCTGATTAAGGCCGACGTTTTCGCCGTAGGTGACCGCATTGATGTGACCGGCACTAGCAAGGGTAAGGGAACCGCCGGCGTCATCAAGCGCTGGAACTTCTCCCGCCTGAAGGAAACCCACGGTACCGGCCCGGTTCACCGTCACGCCGGTTCGCAGGGCGCCTGCTCCTCGCCTTCGCGCGTCTTTAAGGGCACCAAGGGTGCCGGACGCCTCGGCTGCGAGCGCGTCACCGTGCAGAATCTCACCGTCGCCAAGGTGGACGCGGAGAACAACATCATTGCCCTCAAGGGCGCCATTCCCGGCCCCAAGGGCGGCATTGTCATCATCGCCGACAGTGTGAAGGCGTAAGGGAAGGAGAGAATACCATGCCGAAGGTTACCGTAGTAGATATGCAGGGCAAAAAGGTCGAGGAAATCGAGCTTGCCGATTCCGTCTTTGGAATCGAGCCCAACGAATCCGCCATGCACATGGCGGTGGTCAACTACCTGGCCAACCAGCGTCAGGGAACCCAGTCGACCAAGACCCGCTCGGAGGTTTCGGGCGGCGGCCGCAAGCCCTGGAGACAGAAGGGAACCGGCCATGCCCGTCAGGGTTCGACCCGTTCGCCCCAGTGGACTCACGGCGGCATCGCCCACGGCCCCAAGCCGCGCGATTTCCGCATTGCGCTCAATAAGAAGCTGCGCCAGCTCGCCATCAAGTCGGCTCTCTCGGCCAAGACGGCCGGCAATGAGTTGATTGTGCTCGACGGCTTCCAGCTCGACAGCTTTTCGACCAAAACGGCGGCGAAAATGCTCACCGACATCGGTGCGAAGAAAAAGGCGCTCGTCGTGCTGCCGGAGAACAATCAAGTTCTCGTCAACAGCCTGCGCAACATCGCGGGTACCAAGCCCGCTCTGACCAACACCATCAACGTTTATGACATCCTCAACGCCGACACCCTCGTCATCGTCAAGGATGCCGCCAAACAGCTTGAGGAGGTATACGCGTAATGAAAGCCGCTCAAGATATCATCCTCGCCCCTGTCATCACCGAAAAGAGCATGCAGGGCGCTCGGGAATACAAGCAGTTCACCTTTAAGGTCGCCAAGGACGCCGGCAAGGTCGAGATCGCTCAGGCCATTGAGGAGCTGTTCAAGGTCGACGTCGAAAAGGTCCGCACCATGCACGTGCGCGGTCAGATGCGCCGCATGGGCGCCCACCAGGGCTACACCCCCTCGTGGAAAAAGGCCATTGTCACCCTCACGAAGGACTCCAAGAACATCGAGTTCTTTGAGGGCATGATGTAATCCGTTTTTCGGATTGCGCCCTCTAGGCGAGGTATGGGGATCTGTCCCCGCAAAGCCAACTTTAGGAGAGTGAATCGTTATGCCAATCAATCATTATAAGCCGACAACCCCCGGCCGCCGCGGCATGAGCGTTGTCGATTATTCCGCTCTGAGCAAGGTCGCGCCGGAGCGCAGCCTGCTTGCTCCGATCAAAAAGAATGCCGGCCGCAACAGCTACGGCCGCATCACCGTCCGCCATCGCGGCGGCGGAAACCGCCGCAAGTACCGCATCATCGACTTCAAGCGGGATAAGTTCGATATGCCCGCTCAGGTGCTGACCATTGAGTACGATCCCAACCGTACCGCGCACATCGCGCTGGTGCAGTATGAGGACGGCGAGAAGCGTTACATCGTGGCTCCTCACGGGCTGAAGGTGGGCGACACCGTCGTCAGCGGTGAGAATGCCGATATCGTGGCCGGTAACGCCCTGCCCCTGTCGGCCATCCCGACTGGTACCTTCATCCACAACGTTGAGTTGTATCCCGGTAAGGGCGCTCAGCTGGCCCGCGCGGGCGGCGTTATGGCGCAGCTCATGGCCAAGGAGGGCAACATGGCCCTGCTTCGTCTGCCCTCGGGCGAGCTTCGCAACGTCCCTGTCGTGTGCATGGCCACCATCGGCCAGGTCGGCAACATCGAGCATGAGAACGTCAACATCGGTAAGGCTGGCCGCAAGCGCCACATGGGCTGGCGTCCGACGGTCCGCGGTTCGGTCATGAACCCCTGCGATCACCCGCACGGCGGCGGTGAGGG
>CABQCM010000417.1 GCA_902462665.1 uncultured Oscillospiraceae bacterium
CATCGTCCATTTTGGGATGATTTCGGACATGTGCGGTCATGCGGGGGATTACGGCGTGGTGGAAATGGATCAAAACCGATTAATTCGTTACGACGACAGCGGTTTTGTCGCGCTGGGATATCCCTATCAGACGACCCGCGGCATGACGGTGGAGGAATCCCTTCACGCCATCCAGGCCGGGCGACAGGAGCTGGGAATCACCATCTTCCCGGATAATTTTTTCAGTTGACGGGGAACGCCCCTCGACGTGCACGGCGAAATACAAAAAGGAAAGGAAACAATACATTGAAACAACGCTGGATTCGCATCATTGCGCTGGCCGTCGGCTTGCTTACTTTGTGGAGCGTCCCGGCGCTTGCGCAGGAGCTTGCGCCCGAGCAAATTCTGGACGCCTTGGCCGATACAGCTTTAAAAAAATCTCAAACACCAGGTATGGCGGTCGCGGTGGTCACCCCCGACGGGATACTGCTGCAAAGCTATGGAATGGCCGACCGCGAATCGGGGCGGCCGGTGACGGCCGATACGTTGTTTGAGCTTGGCTCCATGAGCAAGGCTTTTACCGGGTTAGGGATACTTTTGCTGGAGCAGGAGGGCCGGATTCGTCTGGACGACGATATTCGCACCTATCTTCCCTGGCTAACCTTAAATTACAAAGGGCGCTATCGCGGAGAGAAAATCGACGGCGAAGTACCTTTGACGGTAGCGAACTTTCTTTACCAGACCACCGGTATTCCCTTTGAGACCGTCGGCTCGCTTCCCGAGGGAGGGGAGGAAACGGCGCTGGAGGATACCGTGCGTACCCTTGTGGGGGTGCAGCTCGATTTTTACCCCGGGCTGCGGCACAGCTACGCCACAATCAACTATGACGTGCTGGGGCTGGTCATTCAGACGGTGTCGGGGATGCGCTATGAAGATTTTATCACCCAGCGCATTTTGGAGCCTTTGGGGCTGTTTGATACTTACATAGGGCTGCAAGCGGTGGATGCGGCCGGTCAGAGCGATCGGCTGGCGCAAGGGTATAAAATGCAGTTTATGACCTCGCGGGCCTACGACGCGCCGCTGTATCGGGGCAATACCCCAGCAGGTTATGTTGTCTCTAGTGTACGGGATATGGCGCGGTGGATGCAGCTGCAAATGGGAATTGCCGACGCGCCGGCGGTGTACCGCGAGCTGATAGAACGTTCGCATCAGGGGGACAGCACTGTAGCATCCTCGGGCGACTATTATTACGCGGCCGGATGGTCGACCCACATTCGGGGAGAGGGCGTCCAGCATGGCGGCTCCAATCCCAGCTTTTCCTCCAATCTTCAAATCGATAGCGTCCAGGGAGTGGGCATCTGCGTACTGACCAATCAGGACGACAATGCTGCCGGTTATGTCAGCGATAACTTTTTAGGGGCACTGTATGGCGAGACGAGTTCGAAGTACGAAATGCATTCCTATGCCCGACTGGACGCGATTTTCACCTTGGTCACCTATGGCGCGGGGGCGCTTGGGCTGTTGTATCTGACGCTTCTCATCATCGCCGTGGCCGAGATCGTTCGCCGTAAAAGGCGCAAAGAGCCGCTGCGCCGCGCAAGGGTAGCCGCGCTGCCGCTGGCCTTGGTAATTGTGGTGTTTTACGGATTTTGTCTATATTATCTTCCCAATGTTTTGATTTCCCGTGTGCCGTGGAGAGCGGTTACCGTGTGGGGCTCACAGAGTATTCCCATAGGCTGTGTCATCGCCTTTGCGGCGGGGGTGGTGTTTTTTGCCTATATCCTGCTGACCTTTCATTTTCCCAAACCGAGAGAAAAAAACTATGTCGCGCTCATTCCTCTGTCGCTCATCAACGGCCTGACCAGCGCGCTGATTATTTTTACCATCAACGAATGCTTCAACCGCAATCTGGAATACGCCAAGGAACTGCTGGTCTACTTCATTTTCGCCATCGTCTTTTTTGTTTACACCCACAAGCTAATGCAAGGGCGCATGATTGTCATTACCAACGAAATTGCCTACGATAAACGAATGAGCATGATTGAGCGGATTCTCGGCTCCTCCTTCCAAGCTATTGAGCGTATCGGCGGTTCCCGCATTTATTCGGGGCTCAACAAC
>CABQCM010000418.1 GCA_902462665.1 uncultured Oscillospiraceae bacterium
GGTTTCCTGCACATAAATCCAGCAGTCCGGCACGATACCTCCCAACGTCTTCATGCTGGTTTCGTTTTTGAGATTAAGGCGGTCTACCAGCAGGCCAACGGTGACAAAATCACGATAAGGAAGCCCTTCGGCAATGCGCGCGACATCCTCCGGCGGCTTCTTTCCTCTCATGCCCATGACCAAATCCTTGACCGGCATAGAAGAGAAAAAGGCGTCCCCTCCAACCGATTTATCCCCCACCTTAGTAGAGCAGACCACCGATTTGACCCGGCCCTGCTCACAGACGATTTCTTTGACCGCGCAGCCGGTCAGAATGATACCGCCCATTTTTTTGATTTCCTCCGCCACCGTCTCCCAAAGCTGGCCCGGACCGTATTTGGGATACCAGAACTGCTCAATGAGAGAGGTTTCTACCTTCTCCTGTGCTTTTTTGGAGCCGAAGGCCTTTCGAAACATATCCCGAATCAAAGCGGTGATAGATAGCCCCTTGACCCGCTGCGCCCCCCAGTCGGCAGCGATCTCACGCGGATGACGTCCCCACAGTTTTTCGGTATAGCCTTCAAAAAACATGCTGTAGAGCACCTTGCCAAAGCGATTGATATAAAAATTCTCCAGAGAATCCTCGGGCTTTTTGAACATTGCCGATTTCAGATAAGAGAACCCGGCTTTCATCGTGCGCGCAAAGCCCATATTGCGGATGGTCTGCCCTTTCATGCTGATGGGATAGTCAAAAAACTTGCTCAAATAATAAATTCGCGATACCCGATCGCGCACCAGCATCACGCGGTCGTCCGTTTCCGGATTAGGTCCGCCCTCGCTGAGCGGCTTGTCCCTGCCAAGCATCGCGTCGTCCATTGACGGCGCGCCCTGCAGCGGCATCAGCTCGCTCCACCACTGCATGACCTCGCGATCCTTGGAAAAGAAGCGGTGACCGCCGATATCCATGCGATTGCCATTGTATCGCACCGTTCGGGAAATGCCTCCCATTGCCTCGCTCTCTTCCAAAATGACGACCTCGTAGTCCGCTCCCTGCTTGAGCAGTTCATACGCGGCGGTCAGACCGGCGGGACCAGCGCCGATGATGACAATGCGTTTTTTCAAAGTATTTCATCCTTTCTCTATGTAACGATTCCGTTTTGAGGTTTGTTTCCAAAAGCCCTTGCGTTCACGGCTTCTCAAAGGACAAAGCGGCAGGGAACGTTGGCGACGCATGGCCGTCTTTCCCCTGCCGTTCTTACTCTGCCTGCTCGCGTTATGATTCCCCGCCAGCAATATCCCCCACACTGTCAATGATGTAGCGGGGGCGGTAAGGAAACTGTCGCACCGTCTCGCGGGTAGAAACGCCGGTGAGCACCAGCACGGTATCAATTTCCGATTCAATTCCCGCAACAATATCGGTATCCATGCGGTCGCCCACAATGGCCGCATCGGAGGTATCGCATCCGAGCAGCCGAATGCCGGTGCGCATCATCAGCGGATTGGGTTTTCCCAAAAAATAAGCGCTTTGCCCAGTCGACAGCTCAATAGGCGACACCAGCGCGCGGCAGGCGGGAATCGTCACGCCGCCGTCCCCCGGCCCGGTCAAATCGGGATTGGTGCAAATCAACCGGGCGCCCGACTGAACCAATAGCACCGCCTTGGCAATGCTCTGGTAATTATAATTCTCCGTTTCCCCTACGACAACGTAGTCGGGATCCACGTCGTTCATGCTGATACCAGCCTCGTACAGTGCGTTGTGCAGTCCTGCCTCGCCAATGCAGTAGACCGAGCATCCCGGCTCCTGGGTGCGCAAAAACTCGGCAGTGGACAAAGCGCTGGTATAAAAATGCCGTTCTTCCACATCCAGCCCCATGCGCTGCAGTTTCTGCCGCAGCTCCTTGGGCGAGCGTTGGCTGCTGTTAGTCAAAAACAGAAAGTTTTTATTCTCTCGATGTAGCCAATCGACAAAACGCTTGGTTCCCGGCAGCAGGTCATTGCCATGATAGAGCACACCGTCCATATCGCAGATAAAGCCCCGCTTTTGGCGAATTGCCTCCAGCGTTGGCAGCGAATTTTTCATATTCATTCCTCCCACGGGCAGCGCCCGGTG
>CABQCM010000419.1 GCA_902462665.1 uncultured Oscillospiraceae bacterium
GCTGCATGCATGGCTGCTATTCGTCCGTATTTTAAGAAAGCCGAAATTCCTCTGCATCCGGCACCGGTAGCACGGGCTGCGCATGGGGAACGCGGCGCAGTGGATCGTAATCGTACCGAGAGCAGCAGTCGTCCGCATCCATTACTCCCCGTTTTTTACAAAACACGCGCGTCCCATCGGCAGAGGACGCCCCATGTCTGCACCACCCGCAGCGGGCGGGCCGCTCGCTCGGTTGTGAACGCTTTTTCATGAAAATCACCATGCCTTTGCTTTAGAAAAATTTCTTTTGACGCGTAGCTTTGGAAGAACGCGGCGCAAACCGCCTTTCCGAACGAGAACCCCGAACGGGACAAACCAACAATACCGCCGCCGTACAAAGCAGAGCAGCCGAGGCGGGCACGGTGGAGGCCATTCCCGCAAACACTGGATTTACCGCATTGGAAATTGCCGGAACAGCGCCTGGCAACAGCCGCACGGCTGCACAGCATAGCAAAAAGGAAAGCAAGGCATGCAATATGCGGCACAACTCAAACATCACCAGATTCGGCCGAACTTCCCCCGCGCTCGACAGCACCTGAAAATGGACGCAAAGCCCCCCGAATCCCAATGCGGCTGAAATCAGCGGCAAAGAAGTTCTGGCCGCAGCCAACTCCCGGCAGCCGCTGGTGGTTTCCAGCAGGGTGGCCAGCAGACGGCGGCTGTCCTCGGACAGGGACAGACAACCGAGCAGGGAAATCAGACAGGAAAATAAAATAACAAACGCGCAGATGGAAAACATTCCACCTGAGGCGGCGGCCGTCCCCTCCACAAAAGCTTCGGATAAGGGAATGCGCCGTGCCTTCGGCACGTCGGCCCGGCCCTGCGGTACTCCAACCGGCCGGCGTCGCCAGATCAGACCCAGGCCGCAGCCCAATAGCAGGGACGAAAGCCAATGCACTCCCAACAGCAGCCAACCGGCGGAGGGACTGTGCAGCATACCGACCCCCACGGCCGACATCACAAAGGCCGGGCCGCCATTGACGCAGAAACAAAGCACGCGCCCCGCCTCCCGCCGGTCAATCAGCCCGTCGCGATAGAGAGCCGCAACTGAGCGTGCCCCCACCGGATAGCCCCCGATAAATCCCATCACAATGGCCGCGCCCACCGGCGCGCGAAGGCCAAACAGACGGCGGGTAACCGGACAGGCCCATCGGCCCAGACGCTGCGCCCAGCCGGAACGGCCGATGAATTCACACAACGTCATAAAAGGAAACAGCGCCGGAATCACCAGCGAACCGCACATCAGCAATCCCCGGCGTACCCCTTCGGCGCACTCGGCCGGGTAACAAAATATCCCCGCAAGGGCAGCAGCGATGGCCATTGCTCCCGCCAGAGAATGCAGTACCGTTTTCCATTTCAATGCGCATCACCCTTAAAGTATATGCGCCAAAATGTGAAAAGATTAGCGGTAATCCATCTGCGCAAGCAGCTTAGCCAAAGTAGCGTACCGCTCGCCCAGCAATCCAGAATCCTCGCAAAGCGCCCGTTCAAATAACGCGGCATCCTCCTCCAAAAGAGGATTATCGGCGCACAAGGCCACCGTCATTGCATCCCCCTGAAGCCCAACCCGGTCAATTACCGGATGCTCTGCGTCCCGCTTTTGCTCATCACGATAGCATTCGCGAAAGTAGAGGCTGGAGCGGCAAATTAAAATTGCCAAATCCAACACGCGATGGATGGGCAGCTCCTCCGACTGGCGGGACCACTTCTCCCCTGTGTGCCGCCAGACCTTGGCCGAAATATCCACCCGGCCGCGGTCATTCCACTGTGCGAGGCCGAGCGACAGCCCCTTCGCCTCACTGGCATAGGCGCTGCGACCATCCACCCGATCGTATTCCTCTGCGACAATCACGGGCTTGTGCTTTAAAGTCGCCGGTATTTTCATTGCACGGCCCTCCCGATTACTAATCTAGTAAATTAGTAATTTACTGAATTTATCATATCATGCTTTCTGTCCGTTGTCAAGCTTTCTTTGGTCCGGCCTGACGGTACGAATGGGAGCGATGAATGGCCCCCGGAAACCGTGCACTCCCTTACAAAAAGCGA
>CABQCM010000420.1 GCA_902462665.1 uncultured Oscillospiraceae bacterium
CGCTGCTTTGTGCCAGCGTAATGCCCGTGGGAGCCACGGTCACGGTCACGTCTGTTTCGGCGCTCACGCCCCCGGCCTCGGCCCGGATAGTGCAGCTGCCTTTGCATACCGCGCTTACAACGCCCTTTGCATCGACCGTGGCAACCGCCTCATCGCTGCTCGTCCAGGTGATAACGCCCTGGGCGTTCTCCGGCGTCAGCGTCGGCGTCAGAGTGGCGCTGTCCTCGCCGCCCACCGCAAGCTCAATGCTCTCCGGCAGATCGATGCCCTCGATGGGCTGCGTCACGGTCACGGTGCAGCTGGCCGTCCGGCCCTGCTTTGTCGTGGCCGTCACGGTGGCCTCGCCGCTCTCCAGCGCTTCCACCTTGCCGCTGTTGGACACGGATACCGCGCTTCCCTCCACGCTCCAGCTGATGGCTGCAGCGGCAACGGCCTTTTGCTGGGCCTGCTCGCCCAAGCCCTCCTTGTCGTAGGTATAAGCGATTTCCACTTGCTGGCTCTCGCCGGGCGCAAGCTCGATGCTTTCCGGCAGCGTGATCTCCGTCACGGACGCGCCGCAGGCCGTCAAAGCCAGCATCGCCAGCGCGCAAATGGCTGCTGTCATTTTCTTTTTCATCTCGGATTCCTCCTCTTCGGCTCCATTTTAGCAAATATTTTAATGACTGTCCACACAAGAAAAAATGCTATGATCCCAAAACATTTTCTTGTCGGGAAGCGCTGCCGCCAACATCTTCTTTGCCCGTCAAACGCTCCATCTGTATTATGCCGCCTTTCACATCCACGATTTTGCATTCATTGTTTTCCAAACACTTTTCGATGGGTTCCAGAAGAAACCGGCGGCTCATTCCTAAAGATGTTCCGTCAGGGATGATGGTTGTTTTCAATATTCCTCATTCCTTCCACCAGACGGGTAAATGATCCTATGTATCGCCGCAGTTTGATTAGTGCTCGCACCAAAAGCAGATTCGCAATCAGGGAAATACACAAGAAAAAAATCAAGATGTTCATTGTTCCTCCTTTACTGCATACAAAAAGCCTCTCACCGAACTGTGAAAACAGGGGTGCGACATGATGTCGCACCCCCTGCTCGGTAAGGGGCTTATTGGATTGATAGCGCGAACTATCTCTTTCCAACTACTTCAATTCCCTCTAAAAAACAATAGAGAAGATTTGTTCACTCGTTAGATTTAGATATAAAATAGTGCCGCTTATCGGTAAAAAAATTTTTTCTTTGCCGATAACTGACTTTAGGTGTTGGATTTCGTGTTTCATTTTCGTAACGTATATCATACTGAAATACAAAGTTTCCAGATTCCAATTGGAGACTTGAAAAGGTGGGCATAAGTCCAACCTCTATAACCAGGGTCAGAGACTCACGCGGCTCAATTTGATTGTCCCATATTTGAGCCTCTACAAATTTTCCGCTTGTACATTGGAGGCCCATTAAGGAATATCCGTTTTTCTCATTTCGATTTGATATACGGCAGATGACTGCACTTTCGCTGTCAAAGTTACTTTCTGAGGAAAGTAGGTGGAATGTATAGCAGTGGCTCCGGGGACGGTCAGGCAGACAGCTGATCCCAACTTGATATATGTTGCTGTCTTTTGCCAAATCCAAGTCCTTTAAAAGCTGCTCTTGTACCAATACCGCTGGTGCCTTTTTAGATTCGTCATATAAAATCCTCTTTCTGTTCAAAAACGGGAATGCACGGTCTTGCATAAAGGTTCCAACGAATCCTAAGAATAATCCCACAATAAAAGAAGGCCAATCCAAATTATGCAAAAAAGTTATTATAGCTTGAATCATTCTTCTCCACCGCCCATTCCCAGAGGAATTGTTTTGTGAATCGGTGAGCGTGGGACGAGTAGCCGTTTAATAAGATGGATCATAATCGGTAGACGTTTCATAACATGACTTTCTATACATAGTTCATTTTCATTCCACCAAATTGTATCGTACAATGCCCTTCGATTGCAATACAGCGAAACGCTTTGAACGGTAGAAAGAATTTCATCCCGGCGAATAAACCCATACAGTATAAAAGTCTTGCCTCGAATCAGGAGATTGCATGGAGAATTACTTC
>CABQCM010000421.1 GCA_902462665.1 uncultured Oscillospiraceae bacterium
GTCGAACCCGATCGATAAAGAACAACATCGTAATTTTCTTCATCAGCCCATTGGTCAGGAAAAGTCAGAAAACTTAATAATAAATTCACATTTGTGCTATTGACAGACCGGAGAATTGGTGGTAAATTATAACTATGTTAGCACTCTAACATAAAGAGTGCTAATCCAGCGATGAAATTCCCAACCGAATTGGAGGAGGAAATTATCATGGCACTGTCGCCGCGCAGCATGCAGGTGTTGGCTGCGGTTGTAGAATTGTATACGAAAACCGGCGAGCCAGTAGGCTCCAAGGCAGTGTGCGAATGGATGGATCGTGTCTGCTCCTCGGCTACTATCCGCAATGTAATGAGCGAGCTTGGAGAGATGGGCTATTTGGATCAGCCTCATACCTCGGCCGGCCGGATTCCCTCACCTAAGGGCTATCGCCTGTATGTGGATAAGTTGATGAGACCCTATGAACTCACAAGGGAGGATAAGGCGCGGCTTCGCTCCATGTTGCCGAGACAATCAGCCGATACTGACGAGTTGTTGGAGCAGGTGGGCGATGCGCTTGCCGAGCTGACCCAATGCGCTGCCGTCGCCACAACTCCCGTGGACGCACAGGCTCGCGTTCAGCGAGTGGATGCTATCCCGCTGGGACATCGTATTTTGTTGCTGGCAATGACCCTTTCCAGCGGCTCGGTGAAAAGTCGGGCGATTCGTTTGGCACAGGAACCCACCCCGGAGCAGTTGGCGCTGTTTCTTAAGGTGGTCGGTCTGCAATTGACCGGCGAGAGGCTAGAACGCATCACACCGGCCGCCGCGCAGACCCTGGCCTGCGCTCTGGGGCTGCACGCATTTTCACTGGCCGCTTTGGTGGACGCTCTCATCGAAATGGCGCAGGAGGCTTGTTCCTCGCAGCTATGTCTGGGAGGGGAGTCGAACCTGCTCATGCACCGAGAATACGATGGGGAAAATGCCCGCCGGCTGCTTCAATTTTTATCTCGCAGGGATCAGTTAGCCTCATTTCTGTTTCGTCACGCGCAAAATCTGCATGTGGTGATTGGGCAGGAGAGCGAAGAGGACGCGTTGAGCGGGTCGGCCGTGGTTACGGCAGGATATGGCGCTAACGGCCGCACAATGGGACGGATTGGAGTCATCGGTCCCATGCGGATGGATTATTTCCACATTATTCCCAGCGTTGCTTATTTTGCCAGCGAACTGGGTAAAATTTTAAACGAGGCCAATCGCGACGAGAAATAGTTCGGTCTGGACGCTGTACCGGATGGAACGCGCGAGAAAGGATGAAACGAAATCATGGGTAAGAAAAATCAAAAGGATTCCGCCCTCGAAAAGGAGGAAATCCAGCAGGAAGCTGAACAGGCTTCGTGCCCGGAATCGGATGCGGCCGGAGAGGCGTCTGCGGGCGGCGAGCCGGATGAGCTGAGCAGGCTGCAGGAGGACTTTGCCGCGCAGAAGGATTTGTTGCTGCGCACGGCGGCGGAATTTGACAATTACAAAAAGCGTACCGCCCGCGAGATGGAGCGCATTGGCGCGGAGAGCCGGGCAAGGGTGGTGAAGGAGCTGCTTCCCGCTCTGGACAATTTCCTCCGTGCGCAGGAAAATGGGGAATCTCAGCCAGAGGATTATAAAAAGGGCGTAGATATGAGCATCAAGCAGCTTCTGGAGCTGTTGGTAAAGCAGGGGCTGGAAGAAATCCCGGCGCAGGGGGAACCCTTCGATCCCAACGTTCACTATGCTGTATCTAGCGTGGAAGACGACAGCGTAGGAGCAAACACGGTCGTACAAGTGATGCAGAAGGGGTACCGCATGGGCGATATCGTCCTGCGCCCCGCTATGGTAGCGGTAGCAAACTGCTAGACTCTGGGCGCGCATGCGTCGCAGTCATTATAGAATGAAGGATATTTTCAGGAGGTAATATAACTATGGCAAAGATTATTGGTATTGATTTGGGCACCACCAATTCCTGCGTGGCGGTCATTGAAGGCGGCGAGCCGGTCGTCATCGCTAACGCCGAGGGCGCGCGCACCACGCCGTCGGTCGTGGCTTTTTCCAAGGACGGCGAGCGGATGGTCGGT
>CABQCM010000422.1 GCA_902462665.1 uncultured Oscillospiraceae bacterium
TTTTTGGTCGGGTCTGCTTAGCGTAATCTTGCTGTTGGGGATTATCATGACCGGACCAGCCTCGGCAGCAGTGGTTTCGTCCGCTGGCGTTGTCTGGGGCGATATAGACGGGAAGGAGGGGATTACGGCAAGCGACGCCTTACTGGTTCTTCAGCATTCCGTACAACTGATTACACTAACGGGTGTGCCCAAAATTGCGGCGGATGTCAGCGCCGATGGTAACATTGACGCGGCCGACGCTTTGTTGATACTGCAGTATTCCGTGCAGCTGATTACCAAATTCCCGGCGGAATCTGGAGAAGGGCTCGTCTCCAATCCCTGGTCGGCCGAGACAATGGCTTACAAGCAGTCCACCGAGGCGTTTGACGCTGGAGAGATTCGTACTACCTTCCAGCAGAGCGCGTCGTATAGTCAAACTTTCGACGTCCCCTCGGATTCCACCATGGTCTATCTCAGCACAATCGGAGAAACTAAGGGAGCGTATTACAACAGCTGGAAAAATGCCAGTAACAGCGCGGCGAAATCGCTGGATATCATGATTCCAGGCGGCCGGGACAATGGCTCGGAGTATTATTCCATGTATCCGGAGCGCGGCGATAAGGATGCGCAAAAAAATTACGACGGCAGCATTCGATATCATACCCCGCCGGTGGCTTACATGATGCCCACCCGGTATTATGCGGAGTACAAATGGCAGTTGGTAGAAGCCTGCTGTGAATTGGGGCCGAGCTTTATTACCATTGAGGAACCGGAATGCTGGCTGGAGGGCGGCTATAACGAAGGCTTTAAGGAAGAATGGCAGGCCTATTACAATGAGGAGTGGCAAGACCCTGCTTCTTCTCCTGAAGCACGTTATAAAGCCTCTAAGCTCATGGCTCAGCTTTGGATCGATATGATTACCATGATCGGCGAGCGGATGCACGAAAAATATCCGGAGATTGGTCTGGTAATTGCCACTCACAGCGGCCCCAACTATATCCGCCACGGTATTGCGGCGGCCATCAATTCTTATACCAACATTCCGTATGTAACCGGTATCATTGCCCAGGTGTGGAGCGATACCATTGCGGTGCCGGTCAATTATGCGGGTCAATATCAAGAGCGCGCCTTTGAAGCCGGATTTCTGGGTTATGCTTCTTTCCCCGACTCGATGCAGCCTGGTCAGGTCTTGTATTCTCTGACCGACGCTAAGGCGGATAACCCTGCTTTTGATTGGGATAAATGCCGCTATTTGTGGAAAAAGAGCACCACCTCGCAGCTCATGCAAAGCGGAATCCATAATTTTCAGGAGTGCGTTTGGCCTAGCCGTGGGTTTACTCCCGCGCCGCAGGATTTTAAGACCAGTCAGTTGAATCTCTTTCAGGTGATGCGTGACATTGGAGGGAAGGAGACCAATTTGTATGCCGGGACGCCGGGGATTTCCGTGGCGCTGGGCGATAGCTTTACTTGGCAGAAAAACTATTCCAGTTGGATGGCAACCGGCAGCAGTCAGAATGCTCTTTACGGTATGACGATCCCTCTGATTGAGCGTGGAATACCGGTCTCGGTTACTTCTTTGGACTATCTGGAATCTCCCGCCGATCTTGAAGATGTTAAGGTTTTGTTGTTAAGCTACGACGTCAATAAGCCGTTGAGCGAAAAAGCCAATGCCGCTATTGCCGAGTGGGTAAAACAGGGGGGCACGGTACTGTATCTGGGAGGACGCGACGATTACGATACTATCTCAGGCGAATGGTGGAGTGACAAAAATCAAACTCCCTATGAAAACTTGCTTGGGCATTTGGGACTGGATGTCAGCGTTAGCCAGTCAGATTCGTTTGAGATTATCGAATGGTGCGGCAACCGTGGTTATGGGCAATCCATCCATGACATTTACAGTATGATCAACCTTTCTGATTTCACGAATTTCTTTACCGGAAGCGGTTTTGACCCCATTATGAAGATGGGAGAAGAGACGGTTGGTTTTGACGCGAAGGTGGGCAAAGGTCATTTCATTTCCGTCGGGATACCGGCGTCCTATTATGCTGACAATGAGCAGGGGCCGCAGCAGCTCCGGGAGCTGGTAGAGTATGCGGTTC
>CABQCM010000423.1 GCA_902462665.1 uncultured Oscillospiraceae bacterium
ATGGACTGGCTTTTCTCCCGAATCCGTTCATTCTCCGCATTGAGAAAGATTTGGCCGCCCTGCGCCAGCACCGCGTCGGCCAGTTCAAACTTCGTGCTTACAATATTGTCGATCGATCCGAAGGTATTGAGATGTTGCGGACCGACGGAGGTAATCACCCCCATGGAGGGCGGGCAGATTTCGCAAATTTCACGGATATCCCCCACCTGCTTCGCCCCCATCTCACAGACGAAAATCTCGGTGGTAGGCTGAAGCTGCTCGCGCACCGTGCGCACCACTCCCATCGGGGTGTTGTAGCTTCCCGGGGTGATAAGGACGTTATACTTCTCCGACAGCAGCCGTCCAAGAATGTATTTGGTGCTGGTTTTTCCATAGCTTCCGGTCACGCCGACAACGCGCAGCCTGGGATGAGAAGCCAGCCTTTTTTTCGCGTCGTTCACATAATACCGTGCAACCGCGCGCTCCAGCGGGTGGTTGACGAGATTGACCAGCAGAGTCAAAGCAGGCGTGCACAGCCACAGCAGACACAACGCCGTATTCCACACCCGACCGGCTGGGAGCAGGGCGGTGGCAATGCATACGCCAGCGAGTAGAATTCCGGCCGTGGCATACATGCGGCTGACCCGCGCGGTGACTGCCAGCGGCTTAATCGCTTTCTTCTGCCGGCGAAGAGTATGCACCGTGCGAAAGGCGGAAAAGAGCGCCGATAGAATGAGAAACCACATTCCCTTCCACACCGGCAGCCATAAAAACAGAATGAGCAGCGCCGTGCACCCTGCCGAAAGAACGGTGCGCCAGCCAAACGCGGTGCGAAGGTAAGACAGATAGCGTTTATTATAATATGAATTTTGCTGCAGCATTTGCAGCTGGGTAGTCAGGGCCAAAAAGGTTGACGCGGCCAGCACAACGGCGGCCGCGGTCAGAATGACGTGCTGCATGGCAGCTCCCCCCTTGCGAATATACCGATACAATCCAGCGCGGCGTATCAGGACTTTAAAAAGCTATGGACGATGGCGTGCACCTCGCCCGGACGCTCCACAAAAGAGAAATGCCCGGCGCCCCGGATGACGCACAGCCCAGCGTCGGGAATCATCCGCTCCATAATCTTTGCATCCGAAAGCGGGGTAGCGGTATCCTTCTCCCCCCAGATGAGCAGAGTCGGGCAGGCAAGGCGAGGCAAATACTCCTTTAAATCCTCGTTAACCACCCGCACCAGCGTCTGGCGCAAAACGGGCGGAGCGGCGTTGTAATCGGCCGAGCCAAAATAGGCGCGCACCCGCTCCAGCGTGGGCGCGGCCGCCTTTTTCCAGGGGCCGTGGGTCAAAAACCATTTGGCCGTCTTAAAGCCGGCGGTGCGGATTCTCCCCCGCAGGGTCGGTTTTGGCCGAATGCCCGCGCTGTCGATGAGAATGATTTTAGACGGTTCCACCAAGGCGTTGCCGCACATGCGCAGGATGACCCTACCCCCGAAGGAATGGCCAACCAACACCGCACGCTGTAAGCCGAGCTGTTTCAAAAACTCCACCGTCGCGTTTTGATAATCCTCCAGCGACCAAGGCTCGGGCAGCGGATCGCTGCCCCCAAAGCCGGGAAAATCCAGCCGCACGACACGGTATTGTCCCTCCAGCGCGCGGGCCATGAGATTGTAGGCGTCGAGCGAAGAACCCCAGCCGTGCAGCAGCACGACCGCCTGCCCCGTCCCCGTGTCCTCATACCGCACGCGGACTCCCCGGATGGTGGTCTCCAAACGACAGCTCCCCTTTCGTTTCGATTTATGCTTCGATGCTCTCCGACAGCTCGCCGCGGCTCTGCGCCTTGAGATAGGCATTCATAAAGCCGTCCAAATCGCCGTCCATCACCGAGCCGATGTTGCCCACTTCAAAGCCGGTACGGTGATCCTTGACCATGGTATAGGGCATAAAAACGTAGGAGCGAATCTGGCTTCCCCAGCCAATCTCCTTTTGCTCCCCTTTGATATCCTCAATTTTTTCCAGGTGTTCGCGCTCCTTGATTTCCACCAGCTTGGATTTGAGCATGCGCATGGCGACCTCGCGGT
>CABQCM010000424.1 GCA_902462665.1 uncultured Oscillospiraceae bacterium
GCGCGCCGGCAATGCCGATGGGCAGCAGGAGAAGCGGAATCCACTTGTCGGGAATCTTTTGGATTCCCTTCACAATCTGCCCCAGCACCAGCAGCACGGGGATGAGAATCAGTGCGTTGTCCATGATGTACGATAGAATTTCCATTTTTGTTGTCTCCTTATTCCTCATAAATAATTTCAAGCCCATATGCTTTCGCTGCCTCGTGCTCGATTTTACAGCCGCGCGCAGCTTCCCAACCTTTGCAAAAATACACTGCATGGCATAGGCTCATATTTTCCAGTGACTTAGCAAGGAAACACAGCGGAATTTGAACAACTCCTCGGTTCTTCATCTGCTCCTTTCCATACCACTCGTCCGTAAAGCAGGTATTAACCACTTGGTAGCCTTTCTCCTCAAGAGCTTTGATCGCTCTTTCTCTCACGGACACGATTTCTTTTTCTGTTCTCCCGTTCATCGGTTGAGATAACATTACTTTCTTTTGGTTGTTTTTCATGTCTAACGGCTCCTTTCCAAATCCTCAATGCGGTGGTTGATAACCTTGATCTGCTCCTCGACGACGGGCATGCGGCGGGCGAAGTTGTTGTGTTCACTCACGCGTTTTTCGAGCTGGGCCAGGCGGTAGTTGGTCAGCTTGGCCGACACCACAATCCCACCAAAGGCCCCGATGGCCGTCCCCGCAAGGGAGAGCAGCGCTACCACGACTTCCGTCGGCATTACTCCACCCCCACACTCTTTTGCAGCATCTTCAATGCGTCGGCGGCGTCCACCCTCCCATCGCCGTTAAGGTCGGCCTGCGCACGCTGCACACCGTCGAGCTGCGTGAGGTTCACCGAATCCTGCAAGGCCAGCAGCGCGTCGGCAGCGTCCACCTTGCCGTCGCCGTTGACGTCCCCCGGCTGGAGGACGGGAATGCCCAGCGTCTTCAGTACCCCGCACGCAATCGCAAAGCCCATATCCCGCTGCTTCTCGGGGGTGCTTACGATCTGGATGTCCTTCGCGTTGTCCACGAAAGCGCATTCGACGATGACCGCCGGGGCCGCTGTCTGCCGGATAAACCCAAAGTAATCCTTTCCCGCGCTGTTTTTCTTCACCTTCGCCCCGCGGCTGTTTTGGCCAATGCTTCCCATTTCGGTCAGGATATTTTCGGCCAGCGTCTTGCCACGGCCTCCGGCGTAGTGATGGTAGACCTCCGCGCCGTCGCCGCCCCCCGCATTGTTGTGGATATCCAGCGCCAGGTCGGGGCCATAGGCGTTGCACTGGCTGATGCGTTTCTGAATCGAGCTGGTCACATCGGCTGTGCGGCTCATTTCCACCTCCACGCCGTGCCGAATCAGAAAATCCCGGCAGGCAAGGCCGATCGACAGGTTCAAATCCTTTTCTTTGAAGCCGTTGCCGGTTGCGCCCGAATCGCTCCCGCCGTGGCCGATTCCAACAAATACTTTTGCCATGATGATCATCCTTTCGTTAATCGACTAAAAAGCTGAATTCGCAGTACTGCGCCTGGTAAACGTCGCTGGGGGTGAATTCGGCCCAGGGAGCACGTTTGACCTTCACCTCGCCGGTGGATGCGCTGACGTGGAAAATCAGGGGCAGCTCGATACCGTTATATTCGGAATAACAGACAAAATAACGGTTGTAGGTGGGGCGGTAGCCCTCCGGCAGGGTCAACGCCAACACCGCCGCATCGCCGGTCATATAAGCTCCCGAGCCGCTGCCCAGCCAGACGCTCACCCGTTTCCCGATGCGCCGGTAGGCGGCGGGAAAGGATTCCCGGGGGCGAATCCACCCGGAATCGGGTTCGGTTGCGGCCATTACGTCGTAAGAATGGGGGCCGGTCGCGTCGGTGATGGTCACGCGGTGGCCGCCCGCGATATCCGAGACGGCGACCGTGGGAGAAACCCCCGGCGCTCCCTGGATGGCGGGGATGGGAATCCAATTTCCATCCGAATCGCGCACACTTAAAATAGATTGTGACATTTCCTTTTCTTCCTTTCGTTACGAATTCGCCGGAGTGTATTTACCCCGGTTGCCGCCGGAACCGCATGCGCGG
>CABQCM010000425.1 GCA_902462665.1 uncultured Oscillospiraceae bacterium
TGTTTGACCAGCCCCTTTCGAACGTTCTCAATAACAAAGCCAGCCATATTCACCGGATCCTTAGCGGAGGAATAGGGCGGTGCATAGGCAAGATCCAATTCCTCCAGATCTTCGGCAGTCGCCCCTGATTGAATAGCGGTTGCCATCACGTCGATGCGTTTGTCAACCCCTTCAAAGCCTACAATCTGTGCACCAATGACCGCTCCATTTTCCGGCAGAAAAAGCGTTTTTAGGGTCAAATTCGTAGCGCCGGGATAATACGTGGCATGAGAGGCCGAGTAGGTCACCACCCGGTCATAGGCCATTCCCGCGGCCTTGGCCATCTTTTCGTTCAAGCCGGTAGATGCGACGGTCATATCAAACAATTTGATGACGGTAGAACCCATTGCCCCATCATAGGTGCTGTTCAGGCCGCAAATATTGTTGGCTGCAATGCGGCCCTGCTTATTAGCCGGTCCTGCCAGAGAAATCAAAGATTTTGACCCACTGACGGCGTGACGGATTTCCACTGCGTCCCCCACGGCATAAATATCGGGTACGGAGGTTTCCATTCGCCCGTTTACCACAATAGAACCCTTTGCGCCAAGCTCCAGACCCGCATCCCTGGCCAGATGGGAATCCGGTTCCACACCCACGCCCAAAATGACCAGATCAGTTTCGATGGCTTCTCCGCTTTCCAGCAGAACCCGGACACTTTTCTGCGTGCCTTCGTAGCATCGAACGGGAGAAAATGTACGCAAATCGACGCCCTTGGAACGCAGATATGCGTGAACCTGACAGGCCATGTCAAAGTCCAGAGAAGGCATCACCTGTGCGCTTCGCTGCAGCAGTGTGACCGAAATTCCCGTATGGAGCAGGTTCTCTGCCATTTCCAGACCGATGAAACCTCCGCCCACCACAACAGCATGGCGAGGCTTTTTTTCTTCCAAATAGTTTTGTATCTGATAGGCGTCCTCCACTGTCCGCAGCGTCAGAATCCGGGGGTCATCAACGCCCGGAAGCGCCGGACGCACCGCCTTTGCTCCGGGAGACAGGATCAGTTTGTCATAGGTCTCTGTGTATTCGCTTCCATCCTCCAAGCGCCTGACCAAGACGGTTTTGGCCGCAGGGTCGATGGACAGAGCTTCCTGCCTTACCCGCACTTCAATGTTGAACCGGCTGTAAAAGCTTTGGGGAGTCTGCAGCGTCAGCTTGTTCTTGTCGCAGATCACTCCGCCGACATAGTAAGGCAAGCCGCAGTTTGCATAAGATACAAAACCTGTGCGTTCAAGAACGATGATCTCTGCCTGTTCATTTAAACGCCGCAAACGGGCTGCGGAAGCGCCGCCGGCAACGCCGCCGATAATCACTACCTTCAAATACACCTCTCCTTTCATCCCTCTACTTATATAAAACATCCTTTATGGACGGCAGCTCCGCATTGTACATGGTAACATCAAGATGCTCCACGACGCTGGAAAGAAGCGTCTCTCGATCCATTTCGCGTACTGCTTTTATAATTTTACCGTGCCGGACTGTGAGCAATGGGCTTCGGGATGTAATCTTCATTTTGGTTCCCGCCTGAAAGAATGCAATCCTGTTTTTTAGGACATCCCACACTTCGACCATCAAAGCATTTCCACACTTTTCGAAGAAAAAGTCATGGAATCGAACATCGTAATCGATGCTGGCCAAGATGTCGCCGCTTTTTATATTGATATCCGCCATTTCGCATTGCAGATTCAGATAGTCGGCATCGGCGGGCGTCAGATGCTCAAAAGCCAGACTGCAAGCCAGTGGCTCCAGTACCCTCCGGACACATATAATGTCATTTGCATATTCCCGGGTCAATATAGTTACATACGTTCCACGATAGGGAAAGACCACTAAGAGGCCCTGATTGGCCAGCATCGCAAACGCCTGACGTACAGGAGTAATGCTGAATCCCAATTCTTTGGCGACTTTTGCTTCGACAAGCCGTGTTCCCGGCTCTAATTTTTGCGTGAGAATAGCTTTACGAAGCGTTTCATAGACACGGGAGCTGGTGCTTTTGCCCCGGGCAGAATCACC